>NZ_JBMLRC010000116.1:12314-19197 GCF_049241225.1 Emticicia sp. | reverse complement strand
AAGTGCAAGCCATGCGAAACCGAATATCTTCTGACCTCCACGACGAAATCGGAGCTTCATTGAGTAGTATTGGTATTTTAGGCGGTTTGGTGAAGCAAAAGTTGAGCGAAAACCACCCAAGTTTTGGCTTTGCCGAAATGATTAGCGAAGAAGCAAAACAAGCAGGTACGGCCATTGACTACATCATCTGGAATATCAATCCGCAATTCGATAGCCTCGAAAGTTTGTTTACTCGCATCAATTCGGAAGCTGCCGAAATCATTGAAGCCAAAGGGATTCAGTATGAGTTTGAAGCCAATAATTTGGTAACCAGAAGTATGTCGATGGATAAAAAACGCAATATTTATCTGATATGTAAAGAACTGATAAACAACGCATTAAAACACAGCCAATGCACCAAAATAGCTTTAAGGTGCAGCGTAAAAGCGAGTTATCTAAACATCAGTTTTTCGGATAATGGCAAAGGTTTTGATGTAAACAAAGCAACCAACCGCAATGGCGTGAAAAATATCCAAACCCGCTTACAAGAGCTAAAAGGCTCTTACGAATTAACAAGCGAAGCCGAAAAAGGCACAAAGTATGAGTTAAAAATTCCGTTGCGGTGATTTACTAAGTTGTTTTAAATCAGTGAAACAATTTAGAAAATTGTTCTATGACTACGCCCGAAATGGGTTATTTTTTGTCGGCTAAATATTCCCGAAATTTGTATCAAAAAGTATCTATGATTAAAATATCCATCTACGAAGATAACGCCCGACTAAGCCAACTTTTGTCGCTAATGATTGAAAACACCGAAGGTTTTGAATTAATGGCTTGCCACGAAAATTGCTTAGAGGCCCTGCAAAATACCCGCACCGAACGCCCAGACGTAATCGTGATGGATATTGATATGCCCCAACGCAGTGGCATTGATGGGGTGGTAGAAATCAAAAGTCATTTTCCACACATAAAAATTATTATGCACACGGTTTTTGATGGAAACGAACATTTATTCGACTGCCTAAGTAAAGGTGCCGATGGCTATATTCTGAAGAAAGACTCTTCTACACGTCTCATTCAAGCCATTAAGGAAGTAAACGAAGGTGGGGCTCCGATGTCGCCTTTTATTGCCAATAAAGTGCTGCAATCTTTTCGTAAACAGCCAGTTACTGATGATTTTAACTTAACTGACCGAGAAATTGAGGTGCTTACTTACCTCGCCAAAGGCTTTTCTTACCGCATGATTTCAATTGAATTGAATATTTCGGTCGAAACCGTCAGACGCCACATCAAGAATACTTATCAAAAACTACACGTACAGTGCGGCCCCGAAGCCGTAGCCAAAGCCATTCGGAGCGGAATTATCAATTCATAAATTTTCAAGAATGACCCAAAAGGGTTATTGACAGTCTGAATTATTGAGTAAGTGGTCGGAAAGCCAATTTTTTATCCCCAATCATGGTATTGATGGGCATCAGCTAAACAAGCAATTTTGTATCAAAAAATTGCTCAATGAAAAAAACAATCATTACCTTTCTAATTTTAATTAGCTTACAAGGCTTTTCACAAACGTTCATTAATCCAAACGGAGCTGTAAATATCTACGAAAAAGAATCTTTGTATTTCAATCGAAAAAATAGTTCTTTACAGCTTAAAAACGCAGGCATTACGTTTTTCAATGAAGGCACAGCGAATGCCCAATTCATCGAGACGAGTGCCTTGACATCAAACTACACCACCACTACTAACGCAACTATTATACAAAATTACACTCCAACAATTGATGGACCGATTGTCTATGTTGATGTTTACGGAATCGACCAAAATCCAACTTTAGGAACACGAGTAATCACGAATTGTATTCTGGAAATTATTGATAAAACCACTAATACAATCATCGCTACCAGCGACGAGAGTTTACTTAATACAGGCTACCCTTGCTTACCAAACCGACCTTGCTCCCCAAAAGACTATGTACGGTTCAGTCTTTCGCCCTTCCCGCTTCGTCTGCAAGCTGGAAAGCAATACGCACTCCAATTACGAAATACTTCTCCCCAGTTTCAAGCGGCCATTTCTTGCGAAAATATTTATCCGTTCGGCTCAACTAATATTGCTTGTCAGAACCAAACCGAAAACGCTGATTTAAACTTTAAAACTACTTTTCTTGGAATTTCAGAATCGGCCCGTATCGACCAAGACGGCAACGCATTTTTTAACGATCTCAATAGTACCAAACTGCAGGTCAGTACCTACCTACAAGTCAGAGGGTATGAAATAAAACCCATAAAATTAGGTAGTATTTCAATTGGGCCAAGTAATACTAAATGTAAAGATGTAAATATTGAATTTGGAGAGCCATTTTCAACCCTTAATTGCCTCGTAGTCAATGAACCATCAAGCGATTTCCCAGATTGTTTCGCAGTTTCGCTTCGTAAATATCTCACTGACACTAACACTGGTTACCAAACGGGTGCAGTAATGCGGGTTTGCCGAATCGACGATAATAGTTGGGGGCAAAACCCACGAATTTTGTATAATTATCAAACTTTTTATCCATGAAAATTAAAAACAAAAATTACTTACCTAAACACTGCAATAATTGGGTATTTAATAAACATCTATGCCTAAAACTGTCAATAAAACTTGTCAGTAAAGTCAATTTACACTTAAACATTCATATTATATAAAATCAAAAGCTCAATCAATCATTACAATGAAAACATATCTTATTTTACTATTAAGTCTTATAGTTGGTTTTACTTTTGCCCAATCACCCATAGCCAAGGGAGAGCATTTTGCCACAATCAATGGTTTAAAACTTCACTACGAAGTAAGCGGCAATGGGCCAGTTTGTATTTTCCCGACACCCGGTTGGGGGCCAAATCTTGATGCCTACAAAAACTCAATGCCCGAACTCGAAAAATATTTCACGGTTGTCTGGCTCGATACTCGTGCTTCCGGGAAATCAGCGGCTTCGGATAAACCAGAAGATTACCAAACTGCCGATTTTATTGAAGATATTGAACAGCTTCGCCTGCACCTCAAACAAAACAAAATCTGGGTTATAGGCCATTCGATGGGTGGTTATCAGGTATTAAACTATGGCATCAAATACAGCAAATACCTGAACGGAATTATTGCCGTTGCCGCTTTTGTAGGACTTGACGAACTTGCTCAAACGGAGTTGATGAAGGCCGTCGAAAAACGCAAAAACGAGCCTTACTACAAAATAGGTTCGGGGATTTTGATGGGAACCGATACCACCAAACGCTCACTCAATGAAGAAATGCCATACATTATGCCTTTCTATTTTCATGACCAAGCTAACCTTCCCAAATTTCTTGCCATCAAAAATGTACAACTCAGCCAAAAAGCGTGGGAAATGACCGCAAAAGGTGGACTTGGCAGAGAAAAAATCATTGATTTATTACCAAAAATCACTGTGCCTACGCTCGTACTGGTAGGAGACGACGACTTCATCTGTGACCAAGTTTCGCACGCTGCTCGCATCCATGCGGGTATCAAAAATGCTAATCTTTCGGTTATCAAAAACGCTGGACATTTCATCTGGATTGAACAACCACAAACATTTTATCAAGCTATTGAAGAATGGTTGAAAACTAAAAAGTAGAATCATGAAAATCAGTTTTTTTGCTTTTCTCCTACTCTTTGCAGTATGGAGTAGCAACGCTTTTGCTCAAAATGGTACCCTAACGCCGCAGGGAGTTATGTTTCCACAACTCACAACAGCCCAAATCGGAGCTATCTCTGGCCAAACTAAAGGCACAATGGTCTTTGACAAAGACCTAAACATCATGAAATATTATGATGGTACAACATGGCAACCCCTAACCAACGGTGGCACAGGCGGTGCTTGGCAAAATAGCGGAGCTAATCAATACAACACCAATAATGGCAATGTGGGTATTGGCACTGGTACACCAACTACCAAACTGCACGTGGTTCATGATGGAGCTATCGGAGCCAAAATAAGTGCAAGAGATGGTTCGGGGAATCCATCATTTTTAGACATACAAGCCGATGGTGGCTCGGGGGCAGGAATGAGATTTTATTCAGATGATGTTTTTAATGCTGCTATTTTTATGGATGGTGACAAACTATCATTTTTAAATTTTGTTGGCACTAATCCACTCATTATAAACCCCGATTATAGTGGTATCGTTTTACCCCACGGAGTAAAGGTTAGTAACAGTGGTTTCTTGATAAAAGATATACGTTTCGGTAATCTGGCCATCGGAAGTAGCACCAATAATGCTTATTCTCAGCCGATTACATTTCAAAACCCAATGCCCAACGCCAATTATACCGTTACGCTTACGCAAAACTCACTTACCTCCGATGAAGATTTTTTTCAGATGCAAGTGCGAAACAAAACCGCAGCTGGTTTTACGGTTTGGGTAAAACGCCGTGATGCCAATACTGGTTGGGGACAAAACTTACAGGTTGCTTGGATAGCCGTAGCAGGCCAATAAAAAAGCAGAAAACATGGATAATTTCTTAGAAATACAACGGCCATACATTGCCAAAGGCATGATACGAATCAGGCACAATGGCAAACTATACTATATCAAAACCTCTGATGTAGTCCTGCTCGAAAGCGACATCAACTATACCCATATTCATCTGAAATCGGGTAAAAAACTGCTTTCGTCTCGCAATCTTTCGTTGTTTGAGTTTATGCTGAAAGATACCCAATCTTTTATCAGACCCAACCGTAGGCAAGTGGTAAACATTGATTATCTGACCAATTTTTCAATCGAAAAATCAACCAAAGTTCTTCGGCTTATCAATGGATTGAGTATCAGCATTTCACGCAGAAAAAGCCTAAAACTTGCAAAATCATTCGAAAACTAGCTTTAAACCATGAAAAAAACATTTTTACTCTCATTCCATTTCCTGCTGCTTAATTTCTGCTTCGGGCAGAAACTCGCAGTACCCTATTATTCGACCTCACAAATAAAAGTATATGATTTGGCTACCAATCCTGCAACTTTACTAACAACTTTCAATGTAGTTGGGCCAAGCAATATCAGCTATAAACCCAACTGCGTTGCTTTTTATAACAACGAAATGTTTGTGGGCTACGATGAACCCACCTCCGATGGTTTTCTGCACTACAAAGGGGTCTTGATTTCGGGCGGAACACTGACTTACACATCGGTCACGAAAGTGGCAACCAGTCGAGTAACGACCGAAATTATAGTCAACCAAACCAACGGAACGCTGTATGTAGCTTGTGGTTTTGGAGAAACCAAACGCAGGGTAATAAAAATACCACGTGACGGTAGCGGAAGTTATAGTGGCGGTGGAATTTTTCAGAATATGCCTACGCTTAAAAACAATCAATTCTACACAGGTATCGGCGGAATCACTCGCAATGCCGCAGGAGATGTATTCGTGACTGACCTTTCGGATAACAGAATCTTGAAATGGGATGCCGATAATACATTGGCATCGCCTACGCAATTTTTATGCTCAACCGCTGTCAATTCGGTGGCTTGTACGGATGCTTTTCTGAATACCGATAACCAATCGGCCAAGCTATTTTCTTTACCCGAAGGCTTGGTTTTTGATGCCAACGGAAACCTCTGGTATGCCAATAATAATGATAGCTATTCGCCAACCCCTGATGCAGCAGGTGGCTCATTGGTCAAGCTGCCGAGTGCCTTAATTAATCAAAATGCAGCAGGAGCTCAGGTTACAATTACCAGTGCAAACGCTACGATTTACTCAAAAGTAAGTGCCAAATTTGGTGGTTTGGCTCGCATTGGCAATTTTATTTATGCCAACGACCAAGGCAATGGCAAAGTTTGGAAATTTGACCCAAGCAATGGCACATTTACCGATATCGGTATTTCGGCAACCTACCCAGGCAATGGCCAATGTGCCGAAGTTTCAGCTTCCGTTTTTCCTGCATTCACTATCACTCAATGTGCGTATCCGAATTTTGGCGGTACAATCGTAAGGCTGGGCAATCAGACCAGCATTAGCATTAGAGTTACGCTCGATATTGCAACTGCCGGTAATATCACACTCAATGCCAGCGGCACAAACTTTTCGGGAACAATTACTCAAAACTTTGCCAACACTGGCCTACAAAATGTATTCATGAATGCCGATTACAATGGGCAGGGTGTAGCAGGAACTCGCACAATTACTGTAAGTTCGCCGAGTTTAGGAGCAGGAACTTGCTCGTTTACCGTACCAGTCTATGATGGATTTTTCTCATTTGGCGACTGCGAAAACAGCACCCTCAGTGGCACTTTCACACAGGGCGTGGCAGTTACTCGCAACATCACGATTCCGATTACGGTCACAAAAGTAGGTACGACTACCATCAATCTTATTTCGAGCGAATTTTCGGGAAGTCTCACTACCACTTTGGCTCTCAACCAAACCAGCATCACGATTCCGATTACTTATACCCCTACAAATCCAAACAGTACAGGTGAAACACTGACTTTCGCCAGCAACGAAGCCGTTGGGGCATACCCTACTTTGCCTGCTTTTTGTTATAAAACCATTACGCTAAATCCCGCACCTTCTAATTGCCCTGAGTTGCTCACACTTCCGCAAGATGACCCAACTTCAACCACCATCAATAGCGGCAGTCGAAGTTTTCAGGCCAAGGGTATTTTGGCCACCAATGCAATCACCAATGTTGGAACAAACGTTGTTTATACGGCCGAAAAAAACATTCTCTTATCGACAGGCTTCAAAGCCGATGCAGGAACAGTCTTTTCTGCTAAAATCGAAAATTGCCCCCAGAGTCAAGCTCCAACGATGTATATGCAGGGAAAAGACCTCTACGATGCGAATCGACAAAAGTTTATCATCAGAGGTGTAAATTATCCTGTAATGGACGACTGGGGCTTTCCTGCCA
>NZ_JBMLRC010000116.1:6045-12214 GCF_049241225.1 Emticicia sp. | reverse complement strand
TTTATCATCAGAGGTGTAAATTATCCTGTAATGGACGACTGGGGCTTTCCTGCCAATGATTTAATTACCGAAATTGAAAAAAGTGGGGCAAATGCCGTGCGTTTACAGTGGTATAAAACTTATGGAAATCCGACTCGCCCAGCCGTGACCAATACCGACCTTGATAATTTATTGACAAAGTGCAAAACCAATCAGATGATTCCCGTCTTAGAGCTTCATGACCTTACTTGTGCCGAAGATGCTAACCTGATAAATACTCAACTGATTTCGTGGTGGACAGCCCCCGCCATCGTGACGATTCTAAACAAACATAAAAAATATCTGATTATCAATTTAGCTAACGAAGTAGGTAGATACCGTTGGGCGGGCTATTCTACGGCAAGCCTAAACAACTGGAAAAACGCCTATAAAACCGCCATTACGTCTATCAGAAATGCCAATCTGAAGATGCCCATCATGATTGATAGCCCTGATTGCGGTACCGACCTAAGGGCTGTGGTTGATGCAGGGCAAGAACTCATAGACCACGACCCAGAGCATAATGTTTTGTTTAGTGTGCATGCCTATTGGGCTGGCTATAACGCCAATACAGATTTGACTAATGCAATGAATGCAAATTTGCCTTTTATTGTTGGTGAAGTAGCCAACAAGCAAGATGAATCGGTCAATAATGCTACCTCTTACTGCCATTATAATATTGATGGCACAAACGATGCTCCCAACAATCCAACCAACGGATTTCAGTACCAAAACCTGCTCACTACCCTCAAAACCAATGATATTGGCTGGTTGGCTTGGGCTTGGGTAAGAGATGGATGTTCGGCAAGAAATATGACTAATAATAATCAAGTAGCCCCATACGGTGGCAATAATACGCTCACCACGTTTGGGCAAAATATCGTAAACAATGCCACTTATGGTATAAAAAATACGGCAATTAGAAGCAACGGATTTTAGTTTCTTCGATATAAATGAACAACTTTTGCACCTTTTTCGTTGATTAAGTTTTACATACTCTCTTAAAAATGAAAAAAGTATTTCTTTACATTGCAGTCGCAATATTAGCTTTGGTAATTGTTGGTTATTTGGTTCTCAACGAAAAACTACCTACTGGCGAAAACCCAACAAAAGCCGACGAACTGGCCAATAAAATGCTGAAAGCCCTCAACAAATCTGCGTGGGATAGCACAAACGTAGTAGCGTGGACGCATAAAGGTGGACACCAATTTGTGTGGGATAAGAAAAACGAACTCGTACAAATAAAATGGGATAAAAACGATGTTTTGCTCAATCTGAAAGAATGGAATAAAGGAAAGGCTTTCAGCGAAGGAAAAGAAGTAACCGATGGACAACTGGATGTTTTAAGAGGAAAAGCATGGGCTATCTTCTGCAATGACTCTTATTGGTTGATTGCTCCGTATAAAGTTTTTGATGAAGGCGTAACTCGAAAAATCGTTAAAACTGAAGATGGTTCAGAAGCCCTTTTGGTAAGTTATGCTTCGGGCGGAGTTACGCCTGGTGATTCATATTTATGGTTTTTAGATAAAAATGCCACTCCAACCGCTTTCAAAATGTGGGTTAAAATTCTACCAATCGGAGGAGTTTCTGCTACTTGGCAAGACTGGAAAACCACCGAAACTGGTGCAATAATCGCCCAAAACCATAAACTTGGGCCTTTAGACCTCAACGTAACTGACCTACGCACAGGCAATGATTTAGCAGCCGTAAAAGTAGATACAAGTATTTTTGATAAGATAAAATAGTTTTTTTGTAAGTCCACGGTTGATAGTTTTCAATCTTCAGTTTTCAGTAGGCAGACTGTAAACCGAAGACTGCCCACTGCTAACCGTGGACTTTTCTCCTACCAGCGAATCAAGGCCGAACCCCACGTAAATCCGCTTCCAAAAGCAGCCAAACAAACCAAATCGCCATCTTTGATTTTGCCTGCTTCCCAAGCCTCACACAAAGCAATCGGAATTGATGCAGCCGTTGTGTTTCCGTATTTCATAATGTTGTTATACACTTTCTCGTCGGGCAAACGGAGTGTTTTCTGCACAAACTGAGCAATACGCAAATTGGCTTGGTGCGGCACCAACATATCAATATCGGCAGGTGTGTAGCCTGTTTTGTTCAGAGCTTCCATGATTACCTCTGGAAACTTCGTCACGGCGGTTTTAAACACCAACTGCCCATTCATATTTGGGTAGTAAGTCTTGTTTTCGAGCAAATTTTCATAAACAAAAATTTCACCGTATTCCACATCAGGAAAACCAAACTGTTCGGTTCCTAAATGATAGCCACCGTGGCTACCGGGGCTAATCAAAGCCAATTCTTCGGCGTGTGTACCATCCGAATGCAAGTGCGTTGTCAAGATTCCTTTGCCTTCATCGGTAGTTGGTTGAAGTACCACCGCTCCTGCCCCATCACCAAACAAAACCGCTACATTTCGGCCACGAGTCGTGAAATCAAGCCCCATTGAGTGCATTTCTGAGCCAACAACCAACACATTTTTATACATTCCAGCCTTGATAAATTGGTCGGCTACTGAAAGAGCATAAATAAAGCCCGAACATTGATTCCGAATATCTAAAGCCCCCATTTCTTTGTGGGTGATGCCCAACTCTCGTTGCAAAAGCACCCCACAACCCGGAAAATAATAATCAGGACTAAGTGTGGCAAATACTATAAAATCTATTTCTTCGGGGCTAATTCCCGCACGTTCGCAAGCTATTTTTGTGGCGGCAGCTCCCATTGTGGTTGGGGTTTCTACGCCTTTTATTCCGTAGCGTCTTTCTTTGATTCCCGAGCGTTCTTGTATCCATTCGTCAGTTGTATCCATCACTTTCATGAGGTCGTGGTTGGTCACAACTTTCTCTGGCACATAAAAACCTATTCCTGCAATTTTCGAGTGTAACATATTTTTAGTTTGTTTAGAATCTGGTCACAAATGTACTATAAATACCTTTTCTTCGTACAAACATTTCTTAGAAATATTATGTTTTTTCAAAAGAGAAATTTAAATCTTTCCTTTTGCCAAAACCTCTCGAAATAAATAAAAAACCACTCATCAAGAAAAAACTAAAAAATTAGTTGTAAAATTTTCATTTTTAAATTTTTATATTCATTTTGCAAGCAAAACAACATAAATTCAAACACAATTTCCCACGTTTCTAATGAAAACAAACCTATTATCACTTGCACTCGCCACCCTACTATTTGCTTTTACTTTTGAAGACGACTTACTTGAGAAAATTGTATCCAAATTTAATCGCTATCAAGATGAATTTCCACAAGAAAAAGCATATCTACAGCTCGACAAACCCTACTACACAGCAGGTGAAACCGTTTGGTTCAAAGCCTACTTGGTAGAGGCCAATACACTTTTACCCGATACGATAAGCATTCCACTCTATGTAGAACTCATTGATAATCAACGCAATAAACTCATTGATAAAAAAATATTGAAATTAGAGGGAGGAAGTGCTGCTGCCGATTTCCAACTGGCTGATACCCTCAAAGCTGGCTACTACAGCCTAAGAGCTTACACAAACTGGATGCTAAATTTTGATGACAACTTACTCTTTACAAAAGATTTTAAAGTTTACCGCCCCAGTCAAGCCGACGAACCCACTAAGCTAAATGCCCAAGAAATTGATTTTCAGTTTTTCCCAGAAGGAGGCAATATGGTCGAAGGAATCGAAAATCGTTTGGCTTACAAAGCAACCGATGCACTTGGCAGTGGCTTAGATGTTTCGGGAATAATTTTGAACGATAAAGGTGACACTATTGTCAATTTTGAAAGCGAACATTTGGGAATGGGTGTAATGATTTTTAAACCACAAATGGGAGAAAAATACACTGCGAAAATCAGATACCGAAATATCTATGAAAAGGAAATACCATTGCCAACTCCCCTAAAAGAAGGCTTTGTGATGGGCATAGAGTCAGTGGCTGATAAAGACAATATTCGTTTGTTTGTAGGCCATAATAGTACCGCTCCCGCCGGACAAATTGCTATTGTGGGGCAATCGCAGGGAAAAGTTTGTTATACAGCCAAAACCGTATCTACTAAAAAAGTATTGCTTGTTAAGATTCCTAAAAATAAGTTTCCAGGTGGCATTACACAATTTACGGTTTTCAACGAAAAAGGATTGCCACTCTGTGAACGTCTAGTTTTCCTCAAAAAAGATAGCACACTCGATGTAAAACTCTCGACCAATAAAGCCCAGTATAAAACACGAGAAAAAGTAACGGTTGAGATTGAAGCAAAAGATGCAAAAGGGCAAGCCGTATCGGGCGATTTCTCGGTTTCAGTTACCGATGCCGGCCAGGTTTTAGAGAAGCCTTTTGGCGAAAATATTGCTACCTACTTACTACTCAGTTCTGACCTAAAAGGAAGAATCGAACAACCTGCTTATTATTTCTCGAAAGAAAACCCTGATGCCGCTCGCCACTTAGATATTCTGATGATGACCCAAGGCTGGAGACGTTATCAATGGAACGATATAATGAAAGATGAACTGCCAAAAACCAAGTTTTTGTTTGAACGTGGACTTAGCCTTTCGGGTGAAATCAGCCGACCAAACGGCAAAGCATTCGAAAAGCCCGTCAATCTAACTTTTATGTTCAAACTAAAAGATAGCACACAACTCTTTGGGATGGGAATGGCCGAGAAAGATGGCTCTTTTGCTGCCTATAACCTCAATTTTGTTGATTCTGCTCAGGTTATCATTCAAGCCATTGCTGGTAATAACAACCGAAATACCAAAATTTTTATTAACCGTAATTTCTCACCAAAAGTGCAGGTCGTGGCGATTCCATTCAACGCAATTTCATTCGATGAAAAAGATTTGGCCGATTACCTAAAACGCACCAAAGAAGCCTTAGATTTTGAACGAACTCTTCGCTTCAATAAAGCCATTATGCTTGCCGAGGTTACGGTCAAAGCCAAGAAAAAAACACAAGAACGAGATTCACGAGTGCTATATGATAAAGCAAGCAAATCGCTTACGGTCGATAGAACAATGTCTGGCTATACCAATATACTTGATTTGATACGGGGGCGTTTTGCGGGTGTGCAAGTATCTGGTAGTGTCAACGACCCTACAATTACTATCAGAGGGGTAAGTTCGATTATGCTCTCGTCAGAGCCAATGTTTTTGCTCGACGGAATGCAAACTACCAAAGACGCCATATTGATGCTACCAGTGCCTGATGTTGATAGAGTTGATATCTTGACTGGTGCTGAAGCATCAATTTATGGCACGGGTGCAGGCGGCGGTGTGATTTCCATATTGACCAAAAGAGGAAATCCGAATTATGATTATAGCCAAGATGAGACAATGGGGGTTCAGACTTTTGGTATTGCGGGTTATTACCCTACCAAAGAGTTTTATGCACCAAAATATGATGTCGATATTCCAGAAAATCTTCGACCAGATTTCCGTTCGACTATCTTCTGGGCACCGAAAGTCAAAACCGATGCTAATGGCAAAGCCAGCATTACATTTTTCAATACGGATGCTACCACAAATGTACATGTAACTATGGAGGGGATTTCGTCAACGGGAATTCCTGTTGCGGCAAAGACCACCTATTCGGTAAGCAGTAAATAATTTTAGATAGTTGATTGAGAGGTCTTGAAAGAAAACTATTGCAGAATGAATGAAAAATTGTACTTTTGCTCAGTAAGGTATCAGTTTTCCTATTTTCTGATTTCTTTAGATTCTTCGTCAAAACTAACAAAATGATTTCTAAAAAAGCAAAATATGCACTTAAAGCACTCAAGGTGCTGGCAGAAAAATTCGAATCGAAGCAGCCGATTTTGATTGCTGATATTGCCGAACAACAGAGTATTCCGAAAAAATTTTTGGAAGCCATTCTGCTCGAACTCCGCAATAATGGTGTGCTTCATAGCCAGAAAGGTAAAGGAGGTGGTTATCAACTTCGTATGTCGCCAGAGGAAGTTTCGATTGCCAAAATCGTACGTATCATTGACGGCCCGATTTCGCCAATGCTTTGTGTTTCGCTTTATTTCTACGGAAAATGCGATGATTGTGCTGATGAAAAAACGTGTAAGATTAGACCAATCATGGAAAAAGTTCGTGATGCAAACTTAGCAGTTTACGAAAACACAACACTAAAAGATTTGATGGATTTGCCTGAGGAA
>NZ_JBMLRC010000116.1:3211-5945 GCF_049241225.1 Emticicia sp. | reverse complement strand
AGAGCGAAGTCGGAACTTCGCTCCATATATCAGAATTGATAAACGATTGCATTACAGTGCATTCCTGCTCCGACAGATGCCATCACCACTTTCATTCCTGCTTTTATTTGATAGTTTTCTAACTCACCTTTGCGAATCAAATCAAGCATTGTTGGTATGGTGGCCACCGATGTATTTCCTGTAAATTCAATCGTTGTCGGAATTTTTCCTTCAAAAGATAAGCCTTCGATATTATACATTTGAGCCAAATTATTGGCAAAAGCGTGGAGCATCTTACCATTGGCTTGATGAAACAAAAACATATCAACATCTGACGCATTTAAACCGGCTTTGTCGAGTGCTTTTTTGATAACCTTTGGCACCCAAACAGTAGCATATTTATAGACATCTTTGCCATTCATCTTAAACAAAGTCGGATTTTTTAGCTCTTTATTATACGAACCACTCAAATAAATACATGCCACATCTTCTTGGGCGTGTGAGTAGGTAGCGTAGGAAACGATTCCCGTATTTTCAGCATCAGCAGAAGAAATAACCGCCGCACCACAGCCATCGGCCAAAATCATCGAGTCTAAATCGTGCGGGTCGAGCAAGCGTGAGGCAACCTCAATTCCTACTACTAAAACATTGGTAGCATCGCCCATCTGAATTGCCTGATGTGCCTGAATGATTCCCTGCAACCAACCAGGGCAGCCAAAAAGCAAATCGTAGGCAAAACATTCGTGATTACTGATTTCCAATTTATTTTTGAGCAATGCCGCCATATTTGGCACCGTATGAAAACCCTGCATTCCTTCGAGCATATTGCCCGCATTGTGTGCCACAATTATTCCATCAATTTGGTTTTTATCAATTCCTGCATCAGCAATGGCATCTTTTGAAGCTTCAACCATCAATGGCACCGAATCACCTTTTTCGGGGATGTATCTTCTTGATTTTATACCTGTGATAGCCTCCAGTTTTTCGATGATTTCCTCGGCTGGTTTTGGATTCACAACCCCATTGGCGTCCATGAATTGTCTATCCAAAAAATATGAGTTTTCTATGATTCGCTCGGGCAAGTGGCTGCCAGTTCCTTTGATGATTGTTTTCAATTTTATTGCTTAGAATATGGTTTTGTTGTTCTTTGAGTAAAATGGGGGTTCATTGTCGCTTACGACGGCGACGAGACCTTTCTGGTTCGTCGTCTTGCAGTGGAATAACGGTCCTAAAAGCCACTTTCGGAGCTTCAATAATTGGCATTTTTTTGATATTTACGGGCAATTTATCCACTTCAATTGCCGAAATAGGTTCTAAATCAACCGCAATTCGTGGGTCGAGCAGCGTAGTTGCCTGCTTGAGCCAGCCATAAGTATTTACCGGAAACGGATTTCCCTCATCGTCGATTCGCAGATAGGTCATGTGTAGGTGCGTGTCAGAGCGAGGCATGGCAGCATTAAATCCAGTTCGACCAACGAGTGCTATTTTCTGTCCCGCTCGCACGGTTTGTCCAGTTTTTACATAGATTTCTCGTTGATGGGCATAATACCAGAGTCCACCGTTAGTAGTATCATAAATCCAAATATAATTTCCACCACGATACTCGCTACCTGCCTGCCAGCCATTTTCGGTGGCTATCACGACCCCATTAGTTGTTGATAAAACTGGCACATAATCGCCCGTGCGGTCGTCGCGGGAGTCTTGGTCTTTATCTTTCATGAAAATATCATGAGCTGGGTGGCTACCCTTCTTGGCTTGGTCGAATAAATCATATCCACGAGGAATATATCCGCTACCACGCCCACCAACTGCCCGAAAATCGAATCCCATAAGCGGAAAACATATCTGAACATTGGTAGAATCGTATCGAGCCGCTGGATGAGCTTTTTTCATGATAAACATCATTTCTTGAAAACGCTCACGAGCTTGCTGCGGCGAGAGTTTATATTCTCGAATATCAACCAATAATTGTTTGTAGCCATTGATTACGCTAAGGTATTCTTTGTGGGTAACGGAAGAGGTATCTCTCTGCAAAAACAGAAAGTTAAAACAAAAAACAAAAATTTTAATCATTCCTTTCAACGAGTCGCTGCATTTGTTTCTGGCACGAAATTAACAAAATCTTAGGCCAATACAGAGCATAAATGCCCAAAATCTTGATAGAATTGAATATTTTTAATGCTAAAATTTAATTTTTCGATGATAAAATTTAACTAAACTGCTATCAATCAATATTTTAAGGTGATTTTAATTTGCATTTATTTAATTTTGTGGCTGAACCAAAAATTGTATGTATGCGAAGAAAGTATTTTGTTGGTTCGTTGTTTGTCATTTTATCGCTCAATAATTTTGTCAGTAAGGCAAGCATTTTTAGCGATTCTCCTTCCAAAAAAGTCTCAATATCAGCCAATGAGGCTCCTTTTGAGGAGTCTTATTTAAAGTTGGCCAACGACATTCAGCGGTATGCCAAAAAGTTTATCGGAACACGCTATAAAAGTGGTGGAAAAGCAGCCAAAGGCTTCGATTGTTCGGGTTTTGTAGGCTATGTTTTCAAGAAATTCGGTATGAAACTCGGAGCGTGTAGCACCGAAATGTTTAAACTGGGCTACGATGTAGCCACCAAAGAATCTCTCCCTGGCGATTTGATATTTTTCAGAAGAGGACGCAGCCCCAAAAGTGGAATCTCACACGTGGGCATTGTGGTTGAGTCTAACGCCAAAGGACTAAAATTTATTCACTCGGCAACAAGCAAAGG
>NZ_JBMLRC010000116.1:0-3111 GCF_049241225.1 Emticicia sp. | reverse complement strand
TTCATCACACTCGCTTTTTCTTTAAACTCGGTTGGTGAAAGGTTTTTCTTTTTCTTGAAGATGCGGCAGAAATACGAAAAACTATTAAAACCACTTGCCATGTAGGCCTCTTTTACACTCACTTTAGGATTTCGGAGCATGCTTTCGGCAACTTTTAGGCGTTCTTCAATAATAAAATCATTGGGCGATGAACCAAGTTCGTGCTTGAAAGTTCTATAAAAATTCGACTCGCTCATGTAGGCTTTTTCACTCAACAATTCTACGGATAAATCTTCGGTGATATTATCTTGTATGTATTTGATAATGAACGAAATACGGTCGTTATTCGAGTCGTGTTGGGCTTTTTTTAGATAAATACTTTTCGATTCGGTTTGCAAGATTCTGATAATTAACTCTTGAATCAGTAAATCGGCAAAAATATCTTTTGAAGGGTGTTTTTCAGCGAAAATAAAGATAAGGCGTTGGAGAATCTGATTAATGGCTACATCATTCGTGAAATGATAATTATAGTCGGTCATGCTCCATTCTTTGCCGTTTTGTTTGGTGCCTCGATTATTCAATAACTCTACTGTTTCTCGCAATTTTGCTTCCGAAAAAGCCAATGCCAAACACTGCGTTGGATTATGCTCGGCAGCTTCGGGAAAATCAATGCACATCAATTCGTTTGAAGGTAAAATCACCGACTCACCTGGCAAAAAACCAAACGAATGGGTGTTTTCTAAGTGCATCACCTTCTTGCCCTTTATCATACTGGCCAAAACTGGTTCGCTGAATCGAAGCATTACCTGCGATGCTTGTTGGTGAGTCTCGAAAATATTCAGTTCGGCATTATTGAGCGTATGAATAGTTCGGTTTTCGACCAAACTTACCAGCTTACGGCTTTCGTAATGAGATGTATTTAGATTAATCATGTTATCCGCTTTTTACTGGTGAAATAATAAATAGAACGCTGATTTTTATGATAGTTATGATTTTTATGATGATGTAAATAACAATTTTATCTAAATCATTTTTTATCATAAAAATCATAATAACCTGCGTTCTATCAACTTACTCTAAACAAACCTACCTAATATTATTATTTCCACAAAAAATATAACTATCTAAATTAACCCCAACACTGTAAATTGATAGGATAGTACAACTGAGTATAGAATAGTGCAATCAGTTGACAGAAAAGTGGTACATGACAGCAGAAAAATGACATTCAATATCATTATTACAAGATTTATTTGCACTATAATTTTTTTCACCTTTAATACTATAAACAATGTCAGCAGTAACAACACAAAAAAGTAATTTGGTAGAAAAACCAAGCTTCAAAACGCATTATGATAATTTTATCGGTGGTAAGTGGGTAGCTCCTGTGAAAAGCGAATACTTTGACGTTACATCGCCAGTCGATGGAAAGGTATTTACGCAAGTAGCCCGCTCGACCGAAGAAGATATAAATTTGGCATTAGATGCCGCCTGGGCAGCCGCTCCAAGTTGGGGGTCGTCGTCGGCTACTACTCGTAGCAATGTTTTGTTGAAAGTTGCCGACCGCCTTGAGCAAAACCTAAGCCTTTTGGCTCGTGTTGAAACTTGGGATAATGGCAAGGCAATTCGTGAAACAATGGCCGCCGATTTACCTTTGGCTATCGACCACTTCCGTTATTTTGCGGGCGTGATTCGTGCCGAAGAAGGTTCTGCTTCTGAGCTAAACGCCAATACGCTTTCGTTGATTATTCACGAACCGCTGGGCGTAGTTGGACAAATCATTCCGTGGAATTTCCCGATTTTGATGGCTGCGTGGAAAATTGCTCCAGCACTGGCAGCGGGTAACTGTATCGTATTGAAACCAGCCGAACAAACACCAGTTGGTATCATGGTTTTGGCCGAATTGATTCAAGATTTGTTACCTGCGGGTGTGCTGAATATCGTAAATGGTTTTGGAATAGAAGCGGGCAAGCCTTTGGCATCGAGTCCACGTATCAATAAAATTGCATTTACGGGCGAAACCACTACTGGTCAGCTAATTATGCAATATGCTTCTAAGAATATCATTCCAGTAACGTTGGAATTAGGTGGAAAATCACCAAATATTTTCTTCAAAAGCATCATGGAAGCTGATGATGAGTTTTTTGATAAAGCCATTGAGGGTGCCTCAATGTTTGCTCTGAATCAGGGAGAAGTTTGTACGTGTCCGTCAAGAATTTTGGTAGAAGAATCAATCTACGATGCGTTCATTGAGCGTGTAGTTGAGCGTGTAAATGCCATCAAACTCGGCCACCCACTCGACCCAGAAACAATGATGGGAGCTCAAGCATCAAACGACCAATACGAGAAGATTTTGAATTATATTGAAATCGGGAAAGAAGAAGGTGCTGAGGTGTTGACAGGTGGTGCGGCCGCTTATAACGAAGGTTTAGAAGGTGGATATTACATTAAGCCAACGATTTTCAAGGGAAATAATAAAATGAGAATTTTCCAAGAAGAAATCTTCGGGCCGGTGGTTTGTGTGACAACTTTCAAAGATGAAGCAGAAGCCATTGCGATTGCCAACGATACACTTTATGGCTTAGGTGCGGGCGTGTGGACACGTGATATGCACCAAGCCTATACGGTGGCAAGAGCCGTGCAGGCGGGTAGAGTTTGGGTAAACTGCTACCACGATTATCCAGCACACGCTCCGTTTGGTGGCTACAAAAAATCGGGTATTGGTCGTGAAAACCACAAAATGATGTTGGGTCACTACCGTCAGACGAAAAATATGTTGATTTCGTACGACAAAAACAAACTCGGATTTTTCTGATAATACATATTCGTAGAGACAAGGCATGCCTTGTCTCTGCATTTTTATTGAATAATTATATCTCAAATGACTATCGAACGAGTGGCTGTAACGCCCGAAGCTGCCGAAATTATTGATAAACTGAGAGAACGAAACGGCCCATTGTTCTTTCACCAAAGTGGTGGATGCTGCGATGGCTCATCACCGATGTGTTTTCAGGTTGGTGAATTGATGCTCAACGAAAACGATGTAAAACTCGGCACCATTCACGATTGTGATTTTTATATGTCAAGAGACCAATTTGAATATTGGAAACACACCCATCTCACGCTCGATGT
>NZ_JBMLRC010000115.1:0-8073 GCF_049241225.1 Emticicia sp. | reverse complement strand
GACAATAACGACTTTTATGGGGTTTTGTTTAGACTTCTTTCTGCAATCATATAGAAACTACTTTCCGCCTATTTTGATGAGCACAACTTTTAAGAGATTCTTAAAAACAAAAAAAATAAAAATACAACAACCTGTTTTGTTTCTTTCTTTTATATTTCTTATTCTTTCTATTCTTTCAGGTAGCGTAAATGCTTGATAATCAGTTTGTTATAAGTCTTAAAACGACTTTTATGGGGTTTAAAACGACTTTTATAGGGTATAAAACGACCTTTATGGGGTTTTAAAACGACTTTTATAGGGTTATATAACGACTTTTATGGGGTTTAAAACGACCGGTAAAAAATATTAGTCGTTTTAATAGCTTATTGTCTTAGATTATTTATATTTTTGTATACTGTTCACATACCCATATTAGACACATGGAAGCAAGTAAGCGAGAAAAAGCCTTAGAAGCAATTTCGAAAGACCCTAATAGAATCATAAAAACAAACCCGATCATTAATGCAAGATTTGATATAACGACCGTTCAAATGAAGGTTTTTTTGAAGATCATCGCTTCGATTGATCAAAGCAAAGATGATATTTCTGAGGTACAAATCTCAGTAGCAGAGCTACAAAAGTTTGTTGGCCGTACCTCGAAAAATATACATAAATACCTTCAAGAAGAACTTGTAAAGCTTAAACAACGAAATATTTTTTATGAAGATGAACATATCAGACTTGATACAAATCTACTGAGTTCGATCATTTATTATAAAAAACAAGGTTTTTTTTCCTTTGAGATACCGAAGGCACTGAAACCTTTTTTGCTTCAAATCAAAGAAAACTTTACAGTCTTTGATATTCGAAATATGTTATTTCTTGAGAGTATATATGCAATGCGGTTATATGAATATTGCAAGGAATTTGAGAGATTCAAACAGTTCGAAATTGATGTTGAAGAAATCAAGGAAAGATTTGGAATAGCTGATCGATACAAAAATTATTTCGATTTTAAGCTGAAAGTAATAAATCAAGCTCGAAGCGAGTTGATGAAAAATTCGGAATTGTATTTTGATTTTGAAGAAATAAAGGAAGGTAAAAAAGTAGTAAGACTTCGATTTACGATTATCAAGAATAATAAATTTTTTACCAAAGAAAATACTGAGTTATCGAAAGAAGTAGATGGCAAGGTGCTGGAGATTATTGATTTAGTAAGAATGTATGTTTCTGATTCTACAGTAAAAACTTGGTTTGAAAAGTATCCGTATGAGCAAATAAAAAAAGGTGTGGAATATTCATTAAATCAAGCAAAAAATGGTGGGATTAAAGATGTTGGAGCTTATTTACAAAAAATGGTTGCCACGCCCGACTTATTTGACCCATTAGAAATAACAAAACAAGAGCAGAAAAAGAAAAGAGAACAGGAAAAAGAGACGCAGGCACTAAAAGAGCAAGAATTAATTTCAGAAAACGCTAAAAACAAAATAAAAGCCGAGTACTACGAGGTGAAAAAGGAGCTGTCGGTCAGGATTTTGACAAAAGAAAGTGGCTTAAGTACAAAAATTTTGGTGCAATTGAGGCAAGAGAATGAGCAAGAATATAAACCATTTTTATCAGAAATGGCACTTAAAAATTATAAGTCGAATGCAAAATTTGAGCCTGATAGTCTGGAAGAGTTTTTTTATAATGTAGATGAAGGCGGAAGTTTTGCGAGCTATGTGTTTGATTATTTGCAAAAAGAATATGCTCAAGCCTACCAAAAACTCAAACAGGAGTTTTTGCCAAAAGCGAATAGAGTAGGAGTGACGGGGGATGAGCTTGTATAAAACAAGAATCATGTTTTTTCAATGAATACCTCTGATGATGAACAAAGCAGTTATTATCTACTATTTATTGGTAAATAATGACTGCTTTGTTTGGAAATATACCTATTAGATTTTGCCAACCAACCAGTTGATGATTGTAGTGTTTTCTGGAAGTAAGTAAGCAAAATGGTTGACCGAATCTGCCGAGCCTACCAGATAATAATTACTGGGTGGCAATTGAATTTTTGTGTTTCCTAACTGAAATACGGCACCAGCAGTCGGGACGACTGTGTCATTTGGTACACCTTTAAAAATTAGTTTATCAACGGCAATATTATCAAAAACTTTTTTGAGCCAAGTATCAGGTGTAAAATTAGATACAACTACAAAATAATTACTCACATCTACCTGTGCTACATTAAGCTCTTTTATCAGGTGGCTTTCAAGCTCTAAATCATTGATACCCGGCAAATCGACCACATTATTGGCAATGGCCTTAAATATTGCGGTAAGTTTCGGTAAAATTGGTAGATACGAACCAAAAGCCAAATTTGCTAAATTGGTTGCGGTGTTGAGTAGTTTCGCCCAATTTTCAGAGGATGCCATCTGAGTTCCTTCGTTAGGTGGAGCTATCATTATCAGTTTTTTTACGCCTGTAAACTTCAAGTTTTCTATTAAGTAACGGGCAACGATTCCGCCCCTGCTTCGGGTTATGATGGTTGTGATTTTATTTTCTAACTTGAAGTCGTCTAAAAGTTTTTTGAGGAAATCGGCGTTTTGTTGAATTCCTTGAACCAAAGTTGGCATATTAAAGCCAATGATTTTTCGTCCTTTGGTGGCATTTTGTATGAGTGGATTAGTGAAAAACTCTGAAAACCCTTTCTCAACACTACTAAATAGCCCAGGCATTACTAGTATTGCATTGTTGGTGGCAGTAGAGTTATCAAAATCTCTCCAACTATTGGTAGCACTATCAAACTCAAGTAGTTCATACTTGGTATCTCCGAGTGAAGAGAGAAATTCTCCTAATATCGGTTTTGTTACTTTTTCAGCAATTTTAGGTTTAATCCACTTGAACACCCTAAGTAGGAGTTTTTTCCCCTTGACAAAGATATTTCTTTCCTTAGGTGAATTATCAAGATTTAGTCTGACCTTTATCGCCCCTTCGAAGGCCCTATTAAACCCGAATGTTTTTGTACGAGTGTCAGAGTCAGTTATAATAGTAGGGAAACACCACTCCAAATACTTCCTACCTTCACTTTCGTTTTCGATCAAAATTGCGGTTTGATAGCCATCATTTTGATTGATAATCATTAGTTCTTCAGCAGAGTTTCCACGAGTCGGCAAGCTCGAAACTTCAATGTTTATTTCATCAACCCAAACGCCCAAACTTATTTGTTTATCAAGCACTATGTTGTTGATGTTACAGCTGATACCTTCTGAAATAATGACATAATTTCCATTTGAAGAATCAATTTTATAGTTAGAGAATGGAGCAATAAAACTGCTTCTCGAAATACCATTAATTGACTTATTGACCGATAAAGAAATGAGGCTTCTTTTTAAAAAATCAGACGCTAATTTACTTGTTTTTACATCGGCGATGAGTTGTGAAAGATTACCATAATTCAAAATATCTCCACTCGTCGGCACAGATTCTAAGTATTTATTTAATTTTGAATCACGGTGTAATAATTGGAATAATTCAAGGCTCAACATATCTTCCAAATGCTCATTCGAATTGAATGCTCGATTACTAAAAATTCTGAATAATCGTCGGAAAACTCCGCCTGAAACTTCCGCCCGTTTAGCTTCCTCAATAAAAGTGGCCATTTTCTCAGGCTCAAAGTCAGAACTAAGAGCATCGGTGGCTCTTAAAAGTCCATTGCCATAAACGTAATTGTATTGTGTTGATTTATCGGCGGATCTAAAAAGAGCTTGCCTGACTATTTCGGCTTTTTTCCAGTTTTCTCCGTTGGCTATGGTTTCAATTCGACTTCTATACTTCTGAATATATAGGGCTGCTGCTGCTGCAATTTGTGGCGTTGCACTTGATGTTCCACCGCCTTTATATGTCCACAATGGCTGATTTTTGTTAAAATCGCCATTAAACCAAGTAATATTTGGTGTGTAAGCAGCCAATGAAGTGGGTAATGCTTCGGCTGGACCGTAGCATGTTTGCATGAAAAGACCACCAGAGGCTCGACTGATATTTTTTTGTACATTTACTAAATAGGGTGCGTCATTGATAGCTGCACCAACGGCCCCAATGACCCGATCGAAGCGTGCGGGGTAGAGAGTTACCTTTGGCAAAATGCTACCTATTCCTTGTGAAAAACTATTACTTGCTGCCGAAACGATGACAATGCCTGCATCGTAAGCACGATTTACAGCATCTGCCATTATTTTGGTAGGAAAGCCCGCCATTGACATCGTAATTACATCACATTTATTCTTGATGGCATAATCAATAGCCGATGCAAAGTTTCTGCCCGAAAGCAGAGCTACGGATTCACTAATTTTCATAGAAATTACTTTCGCAAATGGAATCGCTCCAAAATATCCTTGAAATAAGCCTTGCATATCTACTTTGCCACCGGCAAGTAAGGCAAGTGTAGCATTGCCATGGCCTTGTTGTTCGGCAACATTGAAGGGAAAAACTTCTTCATAGTCGGTTGCACCTTCGTATGATTGACCTTCTGCAAAATGAACAGAAAGACCTTCTTCTAAATTTTCTGGTAAAATTGGACTATCGCGTAGATATCCAGTATCTATGTGGCCAATTTTTACTTGTTTTTCAAAATCTGGTTTTTTACCAAGACTTATTTCTGGATATACAATTTCCCTTGCCCGCATGAGTTGACTGTGAGCGTCGTCGAGATGCCAGATAAAGCGATTTGGACTTCCAAATTCTTCGGGATTTGGATAGGTGCTGAGATATTCGAGCGGACTTCTTGATAATTCATCCTCAATGGGATTAAATAAATTGCTGGCATTATCGGGTTCAACAAATAAGTTTTCTTGCATAGCCAGATTATAAGCCTTGTCCCATTCGGTTGAACCCTCAAGACTGCGTTGTTCAGTGGCATTTAAATTTAATAGGTTTTGTGGATTAACAGACCTGGTTGTTTTATTTGGATTGTGGATGATTAGACTTCTAAACTTTTTTGAAGAAATTGCTGGCAGATCGCTTGGTTTGGTTTCTGGGTTTACTGTTGGCGATGTTCCATCAATCGAAAATGGGAATTGATTGATGAATGCTTCATTATAGCTACCCGTTGTTTTAAATTGAGGCTGTTGCTGAGCACCAATTTTTGCACGAATTAAGTCTAAAAATTGCGGGTAATTGATGTTTCTATTATCCGTTTTAATGAATTCGGCAAAAGTTTTCAATAGCTCTACGGTAAAGAGACCTTCGCTATTCGATTCAAAGGCAAATTGTCTATCAGTACAGGCTGACAGTAGAATTACCGAGGCTTTTGGCTCTTTATTCGAATGAAACTTGATGTCGTCTAATTTTTGATTATTTTGAATCAGGATAGCCCTTACTTGTGCGAATGAGATAGAACGCTTAGTTTGAAACTCAGATGCTAGTGTGCCAAATACTTTTGTAATTGAACCGCTAAAACAGGAGTCGGAAACCACTACAATTCTTAGGTTTTCGGGTAGTTTACAAAAGCACTCATTAATCAAATCATCGACTAGAAAACCATCATAAGCAACCCAAGCCTGATCATTACTCGTTTCTTCGTCGTCAGCATTTAAACCTTGACTTTCATCCAATGGAGCCCCATGACCAGAATACGAAATTAGTAGAATTCCGTCATTGTCTGTCAAATTTCCTAGTCTTAAAATTTCGTCTTGAATTCCTTGTCTTGTCGCTTGCTCGTTGGCCAAGGTATTGGCAAAATAGCCAATAGAAGTGGCCAAATCTCTGATATTGTTCATATCATTGATGCATCCCGATAGTGATGGGACAATCTGACCATAGTAACTGCTATCAACATTATTGATGCCAATATGGAGTGATACTGCTTTCATGTTTTTTTATTTAGGATTTCGATTGTTTTTTATTATTGCTCAATTTGCTTTTTTTAATCCGTTGCCAAACCTTTGACTTTTACCTTCTTTGTCGTTATACTCTTCTGAGCGACCAATTTTTTTGTACAAGTTTTTAACGACTTCTTTTACTTGATTTTTAGTTAAGTTTGGGTTATCTGATAGAACCAATGCAATAACCCTGGCAAATCCAGTAGAAGAAGCAGATTTTCTATCATAAAACTGATAATAGTATGGGTCTGAATACCCCTTGTGGCCAATTGCCTCAGTACCATCAGAAGATTTTTTATTTTTCTGACATATTTTATAGAAAGTCTTACCGCTATCGTTCGAAAATCAGCAGAACAGAGGATAGTCGTAAGCCGATTAAACAGTTGGGTGGTGGTTAAAATTTGTTGCTCCTACAACAATTACTGCCTCACGTGAGGCATATTTGTTGAAATCAATAGGTTTGTGCCCTTTCTGGCAGCAAAGAAATAATCGATTCCTTGTTGCTTCTACCATTTTTGGGTACATTCCTTACAGCAAGATATTGTAGTTGGTGGGAGTGGGTAATCGATTAAATTATCGTTTTTATTTTTGGTATCTCCATCGGGTGGATCCCCAAATACAAACCGTATTATCAGCTCTCGCATTTACAGCCCAGTAGCATTGCTCTCATTGCAGTGCAGAACCCATAGATGGTGCTCGAACAGGTATTAATTCTGACTCTGGGTCAATTCATAGGGCTTTCTGATCGATTGAATGTTGGCCAAACTCCGAAAACAGATGATGAATAGGTTTTGGGAGTATGTAAGGGTATATGCTTCATTTGCATTTGAAGTATATGAAAAGTGCTTTGATGATATTCAAATTATCAGTTGATACGCTTGATTTCTAGTGAGATCGAGCCAGAATTATTTCTGTAATGATTGATAGAATCATTTGGAAAGAAGAATAGTGTTCCCTGCTGTTCTATTTTGAACTCATGTATACCCGAACCAATTTTGAAGTGATTCTCTTCATTGGCATTTATTGTAGCACATAAACAAAAACACTTTACACCTTTAACTCGCCGACCTGAAATAAATAAGAGTGGGTTGAAAAAGCCATCAGGATTTGTGGTAACAAATGAATCCTTCCAATACTGTTTCTTGTTAACCTTGATTTGGTAGATTTCTCCTATATTGACCAATATCTTTGGCTCAGATGAATATAATTCATCGGCTTTTACGCTGACCTTGATTACTTCTCCTATCTTCATGGCTTTATGCTTTAATTTATATTAAAACTACGAAGATGGTTTTTTAAGTCAAAACCATTTTTATTTATCGGTTCTAGCAAAAGAAGGTGCTTTTAATCTACAAAGTATACCTCACTACACACAAAACTGAGGTAACCATTTTGACTTGTGTATTCACATGAAAATGTAGAAAAAGCTCATAGTAAAACGAGTTACCAACTAGTCTTTATTCTTGTGTAATGAAATTCATTACATCGAGTTTACGCTATATCTCATTTGGCATATTTTCAACTAAAATGGGATACACAAGACGTTTTGCATAAGGCTAGGAATTAAGAATTAAAGCCCCATTTTTTTCTGTAAAAGATTTTATCGTGTTGAATAGCTTGTCTTTGCTCAATTAGCAAAATGCCTGGTGAAGTACTGATATGAGACGAAAGATAATATCCAATCACCAGAGTTTTGGTAGCTTCTAGAGTTAATTGATTATTTCAGATATTTTTTTGTTTTGCTAAGGTAAAAAAGTATTAATCAAATAACTCACTTCAAACATTTAACATAAATAGTTTTTAAGTCTCAATAATGCTCAGTGCTGAGTCAGTAATGCCTTTGCAGGAATTATAAAATTACTTGCGAGCTAAACCTTATACTATTCGAATGAAAAGCTTTTTACTTTGTTTTCCCAATCTACTTTTCCTTTTCAATTGGCTTAGGAGACACTATCTATCAACGTAAAACAGTCTGTCAACAGCCATTTTCTGTATAAAATATAATGAACATATTTTTTATGAAATTTTCGTATCTAATCTCAGTAGTAATAAAAAGCTTGTTGCATTGTTTTTCAATTTGGTTTACCTGTCTATCAAGGCAAAAGGGTCTGTCAACAATCCGTTGACAGGCTATTTTAATATACCACCCTAAATTTTTTGGAATAGGGTTATTACTTGTCACTTTTGCGGACCGAATTTCTTGCGATACTTTGATTAACTGACGCATATTTTTAAA
>NZ_JBMLRC010000114.1:0-1280 GCF_049241225.1 Emticicia sp. | reverse complement strand
TGCTGATAATCAAGGTATTTTCGACTATATTGATGCTCACGGGAATAACAGAAAAATACGATTGTTAGAGTGGATGGATGGTCATTTGTATTCGGCTGTAAACCCAAAAAGTGAAAGTCTGAGGTTTTCGCTTGGCCAAAAATGCGGACAAATAACCAACGCACTTTTAGATTTTAATCATGCTTTGGCACATCGAAGTTTCGACTGGAATTTGGCTGATGCTCTTTGGGTAGAACAATATGTTGGGCTGTTTTCGGAAAAAGAACTTGAAATCGTCAGTTTTTTCATAGAAAAATTCAAAGCTATTCAGCCACAGTATCAGAATCTCAGAAAAAGTACGATTCATAACGATGCCAATGATAACAATATCATCGTTTCGCATCAATTACAAAATCCAAGCGTTGAGGCTATTATCGACTATGGCGATAGCGTTTATTCGCAGATTATCAATGATTTATCGGTCGTTTTGGCTTACGGAATCATGGATTTTGAGCAACCTCTGGAAGCCGCAAAGGTAATTATCTCGGGTTATCATCAACAGTTTCCGCTTTTAGATGAGGAATTACAAGTGCTTTACACCACAACCGCCATGCGTTTGGTGATTAGTGTCACGAAATCGGCCATTAATAAAAAGAAAGAACCCGAAAATGCGTATTTGCTCATCAGTGAAAAATCTGCTTGGCGACTTTTAGAGCAATGGAAAAATATTTCGGAAAATTATGCCTATTATACATTCAGAAGTGCTTGTGGAATGACTCCTTGCAGCACCTACGAAACGTTTATCAATTATGCCCAAAGCTCCAATTGGACAATTGAAGATTTGATTCCCGAAAGTAAAAACAAAACCATCACTCCGCTTGATTTATCCATTGCTTCGACCTTTATTGGCAACTTCAGTAATTACATCAATTCGGCGGCACTCGATGATAAAATCAGTCGAAAAGTGAAGGAAGAAAACGTGCTTTTGGTGGGCGGTTATGGCGAAGCACGGCCGATTTATACAACCGATGCTTTCAAGATAAAAACTAACGAAGGCTACGAGCATCGCACGATTCATATCGGTGTTGATTTTTGGACGTTAGCTCATACGGCCGTACATGCTTTGGAAGATGGTGAAGTTTTTAGCTGCCACAATAATGACCACCCAAAAGATTACGGCCCAACACTTATTCTGAGACATCAACTCAACGATTTGGTGTTTTATACACTTTACGGGCATCTGACAAAAGAAAGTTTAGCGGATAAGTTTATTGGAAAAATCATCAAAAAAGGCGAAAAAA
>NZ_JBMLRC010000113.1:0-30220 GCF_049241225.1 Emticicia sp. | reverse complement strand
ACTTACTCCGACCCTTTGGTGAAAATTGCCATCAGGATTTTTGAACAACGAAGAAACTTTATCGAAAAATTTCTACCAATTTTTAAGAAACACTATCAAATTCTCGGTGAAGGGCGTGAAGAAGTAGAAATTATTTATGAGTCAGAAGTGGCCAGTGGAGATTTTGTGAAAGAATTTAGATTAAATCGACAAACTGACGTAAAAGCCCAACGCACCACCAAAGGTATTCATAAAGACGATTACGTTTTTGAAATCGACCGTTATCCTGTCAAGAAATTTGGCTCGCAGGGGCAACAAAAATCATTTGTGATGGCTCTCCGATTAGCACAATTTGAGATGCTGGAGGAATTGAGAGAAGTAAAACCCATTTTACTGTTAGATGACATTTTCGATAAACTCGACGACCGCCGAATTCAGAAACTCATAGAAAGTATTGATAATCAGACTTTTGGACAGGTTTTTATTTCGGATGCCCGCCCCGAACGAACCGAAAAAATTCTGGAAAATGTAAAGGCTGAGATAAATTATATTCGTACAAAATAGCTTTTTTCTCGTCTCAAAAATCAACTTTAAAGTTCAAAATAGGTACAATTGGCAGGGCGTAATTATAGTAAATTTGCTTTGTTGTGCTATTGTAGCGTTGTTGAATTTTGTTTTTTCGGTTCGTAACATTCTGTAAATCAGCACTCAGCGTCCATGTTGCACCCATTTTATTGATTTTATAGGCAATTCCCAAATCAATTCGCCAATAATCGGGTAGGCGAGGCACATACGCTTGCGTAGCGTCGGTAACGGTCGTAATTCTCTTGATTGATTCTGCCAAATTTATTGGAATGTACCGATTCCCGCCTCGCCACATTAATCGGCTATTTATCACAAAGAAATGTTGTTTTTCTCGGCCAAGCGGAAACTCCTTTCCTGCCAACGCATTTCCTGCATACGTATTATTAAAAACCGTATTTCTCCACTGATTGTCCCTTGCTTTAAATTTCGACTCGAATAATGAGCCTGTGAGCAAAAAATAATATCCTTTGGCAAAATACCGCTCTAAAGTTAGCTCCAAACCTCGGTTTTCGCCCAGACCATCATTTGCAAGCACTGTTGTTGTCAGACCCGATGAAGAATTGAGCATCGAAAAGAAGTTTTTGCGGTTTGAATCAACAGGCACTTCAAATAATTTCTGATAATAACCTTCAATTTTCAGGCGAGTATTTTCTCCCATACTGCGGTCGTAGCTAATCACATAATGAGCGGCACGAGTCATGCCCAGATTACGGTTGGGTTGCACGAAGATTTCGCCCGTTCTACGGCGTTTGTAGAGATATAAAGAAATTGGTTCAAGCCGACTGTGAAGTCCAAAACCAGCACTGAGCGTTTGTTTTTCATCAATTTGATAACGCAACCCAAAACGTGGTTCGATGGTCTGATTATCATTCAATAGAAAACGGTTGAAATGTACGCCGCCCGTAATGCTCAATTTCTGAGAGAGATTATATTTTGCTTGACTATAAGCCTGAATAAACTGCGTAGCATCGTTTTCGGTAAGGTAATTTACTAACCTGTTTCGGGCATTATCTCGGCGGTCTTCGTTTAGTTTGTAACCTAATCGACTGATGATAAGCCCTGTACGAATTGTGCCACGAGAATTTATCTTATAATTATAGAGTGTCGAAAAGCGAAGATTATTATAAGCATATAGGTTCTGATTGGTCGTTACCCAAGTTGTATTATTGATAAAATTCTCTTGAAATGACTTGTTAGATTCGTCTGAGGCCGATAAAACGGAATAAAAATATCCTTTACTACCCGTCGAAATTTTATGGCTTAGGCCGCTTACGCCCATTTGGTTACGTTCGTTTGCTCTGAAGGTTGTGCCATTATCGTCCGAGAAATTTAGGCCACCAACGCCCCAAAGCGAAAATGTTCCTGCTTTTTTTGTAGGTAGGTTTACCGTAAAATTCATGTCTCGGTAAGCAGGTTTAAATCCACCCGTTTCGATGGCCAGTAGCCCTGATTTGAGTAGAAGTTCGAGCGTAGAATAGCGAAAATTAAAACGATATGAAGCTCCATTCTTAGAAATTGGCCCTTCGGCGGCAGCTTCTAAACCAATGACACTTAGTTGACCCATAAATTCGTGTTTTTGGTCGTTTCCTCTTCGTAGTTTTAAATCAAAAACACCCGAAGTGGCATTTCCATACTCGGCAGGAAAAGCTCCCGTTAGAAAATCAGAATTTGCCAAACTTCCACTATTTATCATGCTGATGATTCCACTCGTTGAGCCTTGTCCATCGCCAAAATGATTAGGATTTGGTATTTCTACTCCCTCCAACCGCCAAAGTAAACCTTTGGGAGAATTTCCTCTGATAACGATTTCGTTATTTTGGTCATTGCCAGCCGATGTAACGCCTGCAAAAGCCATTGCCATACGTGCGGGGTCGGCATATCCGCCTGCGTAGCGGTTGCTTTCCTGCACCGTAAATTGCCTGCCACTTACGATGGCGAGTTCGTTTAAGGTTTTTTCTTTGCTTTGTTCGGCCTTTACGACAATTTCTTTCAAAAATTGTGGACTTTCGGTCATTTCTATTGTCAGAATCAACTCTTTTCCGCTACCAATTTCGAGCGTTGGTAAGGTACGTTTATCATAGCCAATCATAGAAAAGGTAAGCGAATAACGCCCGATTGGTAGCTTTTCAAAGCGGAAATTGCCTTCGTTGTCAGTAGTAGTGCCTTTGTTTGATGGTGAAATAATGACCGAAACCGCCGGTATAGGTTGTTGAGTTTCCTTATCTAAAACTCTTCCTCGAAGATTTTGGGTAGGGGTTTGGGCGGCCCCTGAAATGATTGTAGCAAAAAATATAATAGGTATAAAAATCCTGATTTTCATCTAAAAAGGTTTATTCATGAAGGTTTAGGTTTTTAAAATTAGTATAACTTCTCGAAACTTGATTTTTATATGATAAAAAATGCACGGACCGTTAAATAAAAACTCTTTTGAAAAGGATTTGCTATCAATTATGTTTGATTAGAAAATACGAGAAATAGTATTTGTTCATTAACTACTGCTGTAAAATTACACATACCATTCAAGAATATAAATAAATCTTGAATGCTTGCTTCCTCAATCACTATTTACAAAAAACTTTATTTAGAACACAATTTTTGCTGTTGTTAGGGCTTTGCCATGGAATTTCTCTAACAGTAGTATTTTCTAAAAATTACCCAAATTTTCATAATCATTAGCGTTTGTCATTGGCTTGTAGCTGACGACCTAGGTTTTTATTTTCTAAATTTTAAATAAATAAAATTATGCTAAACACAGATCCATCGGCAATTGCTAACACAGAAATAGTAGCAGCCGAAATAAATCAATTAGACGAAAACTTTGTTGACCCGTCGGTTTTTAATCCGTTTCATGGTGAGGCAGATTCACCACAAGAAGAGGACATAAATCAAGCAGGTATTCCACCCATTATTCCAACTCCAATTCCAATTGCTCGACACCGTGTGAGTGGAAGATATAGAGGAAAGTTGGGTGTATTTGAGCTCGAACTTAGGATAGATGTTGATGGAAATAGACCCCTCAATAAAGTAAGTGGCGACTTCTTTCAATTTGTAGGAGCTACTAAAAATTATTTTGGGTCATTTGTTATCTCTAGCCCTTCGATAATATATGGGTCAAGCTTAGTAAAAATAGAAGGAATGTCAACAGGAACCTTTGCTACAGGTTATCCGTACATAAAAATTTCTATTCCACGAAACCTAATTTTTTCACCACAAGCCGATGCCACGCTTACGTTTTTTGCAAGTGCAGCGGGTGCAGCAGGTGCGACCTACATAAATAAGTTCGAATCTCGTTTTTTTAGAACCGTTCAATACGAACAAGATAGAGTGGCTGGTATTACATCATTCACATCATATAATACAGGATCATTAACTTCTGGCGGTGCAGCCCGAAATCTGTCTGTAACTAGTGCTTATGCCGAATGTGGAATAGAAATGCTGAATACTGGCGGAACAAATATTGTCTCAACAGCTCCGATTGGTGCATCTTGGAGTAATAGTGAATTACATGCAGCTATGGTAAATAATTTTACGTCGTGGAGCGACCAGCCGGCTTGGCGAGTTTGGCTTTTAGAGGCGATGCTGCATGATTTAGGGGCGGGTCTTTACGGAATTATGTTTGATCAACAGGGCAAACAGCGACAAGGATGTGCAGTTTTTCACACTGGCATTGGCGGAACAAGTGCTCAACAGCAAAGACTACAACTTTATACGTATGTACACGAATTAGGGCATAGTTTTAACCTATTACATTCGTGGCAAAAAAGCCTGGGTACACCATCAATACCGAATCGTAATAATTCTTTATCTTGGATGAATTATCCTTGGAATAGTGCATTTGGTTCTCCAGCTAACTTCTGGAATAACTTTGCCTTCCAGTTTGATAATGAAGAGGTTATCCATTTACGCCATGCTTTCCGAAATAATGTAATTATGGGAGGAAGTAATTTTGCGGTTGGCTCCGGACTACACAACCATGCTGATTTGTCTGATTTTCAAGATGCTATTGAAGATAATTCGGGTCTAAATCTTCGTATCGAAACCCGAAGTTCGTATGCTTTTGGAGAGCCAGTTGTGGTTGATTTGAAACTATCTACGTATGATATGCGTGGAAAAACAGTGAATGCTCGCCTTCATCCGAACTTTGATTTTGTACGAATAGCCATTCAAAAACCTAATAAAGAAACAGTAGTTTATGAGCCACTCATGGAGCATTTGGCTTTGGCAGATGTGCAGACCCTGAATGCCGAAAATCCTGCTATTTATGAAAGTGCCTACATTGGCTACGGAAAAGGTGGATTTTCATTCGACCAAGTGGGTTTTTATACGATTAAAGCGGTTTACTTAGCTTTAGATGGTAGTCCAGTTGTTTCAAATGAAGTGACATTGCGAGTGAAATCGCCAGTAACGGCAGGTGAAGATGAAATCGCAGACTTGTATTTTGGAGCCGACCAAGGTCATCTGTTTTATTTCTTAGGCTCAGATTCGACAAGTCTAAAAAATGGTAACGCTGCCCTTGACTTAGTATTAGATAAATACGCCAAAAATAGTTTATCTTCTTATGCAGCCTTGGTCAAAGGCATCAATGCGGGTAGAAGTTTCAAAACAGTTCTCCCTGAGAAAGTTATTGAAGTTCGGCCAAGTGATGAGTCTTTGAATCAAACAATGCTAAGCCAAGTTGTGAAGCAATCGAAGGGCAATGATGGTGTTGATAATATTACGCTAAATATGGCAATGCGAAACATGGCTACTTGTCAGAAAGAAGCAGGAAATGAGCAAGCAGCCAAAGAAATAATGCAAGATATGGTTGGCATATTTGAAAAGAAAGGCTTGAAAACGGCTGTAATTGATGAAATAAAAACTCAAGCAGCAATAACAATTTAGTAGATGAATAGTGGAAATAGGTGATTACGTATTACAGTAGTCACCTATTTCTGTTATTTTTTACTCCTCCCAAGCCCAATCAATTCGGTGTTTCATATCTTTGATTGACATGCCGTTGGCTTTGAAATAGCTTCTGATTTCGTCAACTTTATCGTATTGTTGAGCGGCTTTATATTCTCGGTAAAGATTCAACATACCATTCAGAACTGCATCTGAGTTTTCGGCTTTTTCTTCTTTCAAACCTAAGATTCCTTCAATGAAAAGTACAAACTTATCTTTTAGCTCATTGAAAGTTTCTTCTCCGATAGCGGCTGGTTGCAACTGGTTCATGTAAATCATGTTTACATATTTCAGTAAATTGAATAATTGTGCAATCGCAACTGCGGTATTCAAATCATCGTTCATGGCATCATAAAATGCAACGATTGATTTTTCGATGTCTTGTTTTTTCTTCTCGTCAGTGGCAACTTCGGCTGGCTCAAATGTAAGTGTTTTCGCAATTCTAAGACCATTTGTCAATCTTCTGAAGCCTTTTTGTGCTGCTTTTAGGGCATCGTTCGAGAAATCAAGCGTGCTTCTGTACTGCGATTGTAGCATGAAGAAACGCACCGTCATTGGGCTGTATGCTTGTTCGAGCAAAGCGTGGCTTCCTGCGAAAAGTTCGGCTGGAAGAAACGAATTCCCCAAAGATTTCGACATCTTTTGTCCGTTTACGGTAAGCATATTTGAGTGCATCCAATATTTTACAGGCTCTTTGCCCGTGATGCCCACACCTTGTGCAATTTCGCATTCGTGGTGCGGGAATTTTAAATCCATTCCACCACCGTGAATATCGAACTGAGCCCCTAAGTACTTGGTACTCATGCAAGTACATTCTAAGTGCCAACCCGGAAAGCCCATTCCCCAAGGACTTTGCCATTGCATGATGTGTTCGGGACTGGCTTTTTTCCAAATCGCAAAATCAAGCGGATTGCGTTTTTCGGCTTGTCCATCCAACTCACGTGTTTCATTCAGCAGGTCTTCCAAGATTCTACCCGAAAGTTTGCCATATTCGTGTCCGCCTTCGTTATATTTATTAATATCAAAATAAACCGAACCATTCGATTCGTAAGCTAAACCTTTTTCTATCAAGGTCTTAACAGCCTCAATCTGCTCGATTAAGTGACCAGTAGCCGTTGGTTCGATGCTTGGTGGCAAAAAGTTGAACTGCTCCAAAACCGTGTGAAAATCGTTGGTATAGCGTTGTACTATTTCCATTGGTTCGAGTTTTTCGAGCTTGGCCATTTTGCCGATTTTATCTTCTCCTTCGTCGCCATCGCCTACTAAGTGACCAACATCGGTAATATTACGTACATAACGCACTTTATAGCCAATGTGCGTAAGATAACGATAAAGTACATCGAAAGTCATAAACGTGCGGACATTGCCTAAGTGAACATTATTGTAAACCGTTGGCCCACAAACGTACATTCCTACATGGTTGGGTGTGATGGACTTAAATTCTTCTTTTTGACGAGTTAGCGTATTATAAATTTTCAGATTTTGCATAGAAATTTAATGAGTGAATGAGTGAATGAGCGAATGTGTGAATTTTTTTTCACTAACGATTCTATCAAAACTCTTTGTTTTCGAGAAAAAATAAATGGAATTGACTAATTTTTGAAGAATTAGCGTAATGCGATTACCGACAACAACAACATCGAAAGGCAGACGTATGAGACATTACTTGGGTGTTTTTTACAAAATTACAGAACATATACGAAAACATAGCAGGATTTATAAGATTTTTAGAATCGAATGGTTTATCACTTGATTTTTTGCGATTAAAAACCTTACTTTAAGGATATTAACTCAACACTAAAACCTTGCCATGTCATCAAACCTCAGCCCATCAAACGAACAAAAACTTCAAAAAAGCCTTACACCAACTTTGCTCTGGGGCTTGGGCGTTGGCTATGTTATTTCAGGAATGTATTTCGGTTGGAATCTCGGTCTTGAAAAAGGCGGTACGTTTGGAATGGCCATCGCAACTTTCTTTGTAATTATTTTATATATTACTTTTTCGTTGAGTTATGCCGAATTGGCCTGTGCTATTCCGCAAGCGGGTGGTGCTTTCGATTACGCTAATCGAGCTTTAGGAAAAAAATGGGGTTTTTTGGCAGGAATGGCTCAGAATATTGAATTTTTGTTTGCTCCGCCTGCTATTGCGGTTGGAATTGGGGCTTATTTCAATGCGGTTTTTCCGCAACTTTCTATTTTAGGAGTGGCCATTGGGGCGTATCTGGTTTTTACTTTGCTCAATATACTCGGCACAAAACTCGCCTCAGCATTTGAACTGATTATCACGATTTTAGCGGTTTTGGGTTTGATTATTTTTTGGTATTTCACTTTTCCGAAATTTGAAGCGAAAAACTTATTGACTAATAATTTGCCGAATGGTTGGAGTGGAGCTTTTGCGGCTTTACCGTTTGCGATTTGGTTTTTTCTGGGAATTGAAGGTTTGGCAAATGTGGCCGAAGAATCGAATAATCCACAAAAAGATATTACGTGGGGATTTGGCTCAGCAATGGCCACTTTGGTGGTTTTGTGTGTGCTGACTTTCATTACGGCTGTCGGAATAAACGGCTGGGAATCAATCGTTTACAAAGCCGACGGAAGCGTAACAGACTCACCCTTACCGATGGCTATGAGCAAAATTATGAGCGATACGAGCGGGGTTTATCAATTGATAGTTGGCATTGGCACTTGCGGACTCATTGCGTCGTTTCATGGCTTAGTTTTGGCGGCAGGAAGAGCAACTTTTGAGTTTGGTAGGGTAGGAAATGCTCCAAAATTTATGGGCAATGTTCACCCAAAATTCAAAACTCCTGCCAACGCTTTACTGTTGAACATGGTTTTCGGAATTGTGGCACTTTTGAGCAATTCAACTGCCGATATTATTATTCTTTCGGCTTTTGGTGCTTTGACAATGTATATTTTTTCGATGGTTTCGTTATTGGTTTTACGCAAAAAAGAACCTAAACTTAAACGTCCTTTTCAAGTACCGTTTTATCCAATTTCACCAATTATTGCTTTAGTTATAGCTTCAGTGGCTTTGGTAGCTATGATTATTTATAATTTCAATCTTTCGCTGGTTTTCTTCGGAATTTTGATTGGTAGTTTTATCATTGCAAAAATGCTTAAAACTGATTGGGAATAACCAGCTTTAAGCAAGAACTGAAAGCTATTTTCGTAGTTGATAAAACTTCATTGGAGCATTATTGATGCCGCAGAGCAGTTTATCGCCCGCAAAAGCTATGTTTTTAACATCGCCACGAAGATTTAAGCCCGATTTTGATTGTGGTACGAACTCAAAAACTCCTTTTCCTTTGTTTACAAATACCTGTCCGTGATTGGCGTCTAAATTACCGATTCGTACTCGCATTTTTGAATTATTACCTGCTAAAAGTAAATCGGGTAATTTATCGTTGTTGATGTCTTTTAGGCTGATAGCGTTCACCATCGAAAACTGAGCTTGAACAGGAAGTTTCATAAAACTCAATTCTCCACCTTGATTCAGCAAAACACCCGAAGCCAATTCATGGATTTTGTTAGTGAAAGAATCTTTTTCATCTAAAAAAGTCAGAATATCGCTCGTTTGGGCTTCTGAAAAGGATTGATAGTTGGTATATTTTTTTCGGACATTAGGCAATTGAGCCGCCAGTTCATCTAAACTGTAAGCTGGGTGACTTTTACCTTGGATGTAGTAAGACATTATCGGGTCGATGAGTCCATTTCCATCAAAATCCTTTACCGTTTGCGTAAAAGGCTCACTGACCGAAGCTTTGTATTGAGAATTTAGCCCCAGATTGCCCAAAACAAGGTCTTGGTCACCATCGTTGTCGAGGTCAGCGGCTTCGATGCTTTGCCAAAAACCATTCAGGTTTGGTAATTCTTTTTTCTGAAAACCACCTTTTTGATTCATCAGTAGCGTTACGGGAATCCACTCGCCAACTAAGGCAAGGTCTTTTAGTCCATCTTTGTTTATATCAATAGCCACGGCATCGGTTACAACACCAAGTTTGGTGAAAACTTCGTTGGGAACTTCTTTAAAAACACCTTTTTCGTTGAGTAAAAACGAGCAAGGATTATAAGCAGGATAATTGTGCGGAACTACATAACCCGTCAGAAATAAGTCTAAATCTCCATCATTATCGGCATCGAACGGCACAACTTTACTTTTTGAATTACGAATTGGCGGAAGTCTGTCTTCTGACTTGGTGAAGTTTCCTTTGCCATCATTCAGATAGAGGCGGTCTTGGAGCAGAAAATCATCAACCAAATATTCATATCCTCCACTTACTACGTAGAGGTCTTGGTCGCCATCTTGGTCGGCATCAAAGAATGCGGCATCGGCATCCGTACAAAGTTCGTTTTGTTTAAAATCGGCTTGTTCTTTTTCGCTGAAAGTTCCCGCTTTATCTTGCAAAAGTATTTTTCCTTTGAAACCTTTTCCTCCACCCAAAAATACATCTTCCAATTTATCGCCATTGACATCGCCAACTGCCAAAGCGGGGCCTTGATACGAGTACATTTGTGGTAAAAGTACTTGTCGGCTAAAATCATTTAAGGGCATTTGTCCGTGACTAAAAGCTACGTTTTGAAATTCATCAAAGTACTTATTTGGCTCAATGCTTGGCTGAAACTCTACGCCTTTTTGATAATTTATCGTACAGATTTTATTAACCGCAAGATTGGTAATGAGTTGCGTAGAATTATCATTCCAGACGATTCGGACGCTATCAATTTTCTGATTTTTGCCTAAGCCAAAATGTAATGGAGCAACCACACTACTCTGAAAGCCACGAAGATTCGAAGCTTCGATGTATTGTTTCAAACCTCCCGAATAGGCATATATTTTTGTGCCTTCTATGCTCTGGTTATTCTTTTTTAAGCTAATCGAAACAAAATTTTGTGGGTCGTTTTCTTGTTGAAGGTTTTTGTAAATACTGGCTTCTTCGTTCATGTTATTAACAATCAGTTCGAGGTCGCCATCATTGTCTAAATCGGCGTAAATTGCTCCGTGAGAATTGACAGGGTGTTCGATTCCCCAATCTTTGGTCAGATTCGAGAATGTCAAATCGCCATTATTCTTGAAAATATAGTTTGAGTTGAGCGAAGAAGGCATCTCTTTGATAATCTCTAAGATACTTTTCTCACCGCTATTTTTTTGGTCGGCATAATACTTCATGAAATCCATGTTGGTATAATCACGCAGATAACCGTTGGTAACGAATAAATCTTTGTAGCCATCATTGTCATAATCGGCAAAAAGAGCTGACCAGCTCCAATCAGTATTTGAAACGCCTGATACTTGCCCGATTTCGCTGAAAGTTCCGTCACCGTTGTTCATTTGAAGCATATTTCGCATGATTTCGGGGTGAAAACCATTTTTCAACATTGATAAATACGCCTCATAATTATCGGGGCCAAAGAGGAGTTTTTGACGTTTATTATCTTCGGGAAGCATATCAAGCGTGAAGATGTCGGGCAGCAAATCATTATTGAAATCGGCCACATCATTTCCCATCGAATAGTAGCTTGTGTGGTCAGTCATTTGGGCGATGTTATCGCTAAATGTGCCATTTTTATTATTGATATACAGATAATCTGATTCGATATAGTCGTTGGAAACATAAATATCTGGCCAATTATCATTGTTGAGGTCGGCAATATGAAGTCCCAATCCAAAACCAATCGGATTTCCTTTGATTCCTGCTTCAACCGAAACATCAACAAATTTCCCGCCTTCATTTTTGAGTAATTTATCGCCTGCCAGTGAATCTCGCATGGCATGAACCGCCTGCACATCAAAGCGGTTAAAATCTTTTACATTATGATTCATGACGTAGGCATCTAAATCGCCATCTTTGTCATAATCAAAAAATGCTGTTTGTGTGGTGTAGCCGTTGCAATCAAGGCCAAATTCGGCCGCTTTTTCTGTAAACGTTAAGTTTTTATTATTGATATAAAGCTTATTTTTTCTAAGAGCAGGATTATCAATATTGCCCGAAACCGATACATAAATATCATTCCAGCCATCGTTGTTGATATCAACCACCGAAACGCCAGTTTTCCATTCTCCGTTATAGCCAATTCCTGCCGACTCCGTGATATCTTCAAACTTCAAAGATTCTCCACCTTTATTGATGTACAGTTTATCGCTCGCAAGATTTGCAGTAAAATATAAATCAAGCAAACCATCATTATTGAAGTCGGCCGCTGCGACGCCCCCTCCATTATAGAAATACTCGTATTCAAGTACATTGAGGGTTTCACTTTCTTCTATTTTATTAATGAAAGTTACGCCCGTTTTGGCTGAGCTAAGTTTATCGAATTTCTTGTTTTTTGAAGAGCAAGAAGCTAAAATCGCCATGCTGGCGATAGCTATAATTTTTACAGAAAGAAAATAACGATTCATACGTAACAAAATATTTCTGGTTTGCTTAAAATGAAAGAAACGGAGCAAAGATAGCTCCGTTTCTGTTAACCACTATATGAAACAAATCTACTTATTTATCCCACCAAACTCGTGCAGTGAACGTATCTCCACCGCTGATAGCTGCTACCGCAGTTTTATAATTCTCAGGATTGTAAGATGGTTCAGATGATTTGTACGGAATTCTTCTCGGAATTGTTCCGTTAGAGAATCCGTTTGGATATACAACTGGAGTCAAGGTAGGGAAACCCGAACGACGCCAGTTAGACCAGTTTTCGATGAAATTGAAAGTGATACCAGTTGCTACCCAAATTTGCTCATTGATTTGCTTGATAGAAGCATCGGTTGAGCTAACATTCAATGGGTTTTTAACTAAGAAAGCATCCATTGCCGCTACTGCTTTTGCAATAGCCGCATCCGAACCAGCAGTTGGGTTAAACTGTGCCAATGAAGCAGCAGCAGCTTTCACACCATTTTTGTAGCGGTCAGCGGCAGTTGTTGCACCAACGTTCCAGCCTCTAACTTTCGCCTCAGCCAAGAGTAATTCGGTTTCAGCATAAGTCATCACGAAGTTTACACCACTTCTATCTACAAACACAGATGTACGTGGACGAGAATATTTCCCAACACGAGCCACATCAGCACCAGTACCTGAAGCACCAGGGTATTGAGGATGTTTAGCAATATCAGTACTGCCACCATTCAAATCATAGCCATTTGGAAGTCCAATTTGGATAGACTCAGTATTGTCACCTGCCAATGCTTGGTTGGTGTTGTTTATATAACCCGCTTGTGCTACTTCAGCAATTGCACCCAAACGTGGGTCGGCAGTTGCTTTTAAATAATCGATGAAAGTTTTGCTCCAACGAACCTCACGGTAATCGTCAGGCACTCTCAATGCACCACTTGTATTATTACCAGCAGTTGCATTATCAGTCAATACCTTAGCATTATCGTCGATGCTTGTAAAAACACCACCAGCAAAAGCTTTTTCAGCCCAAGTTTTGGCAGCAGCAGCATCTACTTTAGATAAACGCATTGCCAAACGCAACATCAACGAGTAACCAAATTTTTTCCATTTAGCAATATCACCACCGTACATTAAATCAGCAGTTGGTTTTGCTTTAGCAGTGCTAAGTGCAGTAATTGCTGCATCTAACTCGGTCAACATAGCAGGATAAATGCTTGATTGCGTATCGTATTTTGGAAGCGTGATTCCTTCCTTCGCTTTTAAAGCTTGAGTATAAGGAACATCGCCATAACAATCTGTAATGCGAGCCATGCAAAGCACTTTCATGATTGTACCAACGTTGTAAAGATTCGACATTTCTGGCTTATCTTTTACCAAATTCATCATTTCGTAAGACAACGAAGCAGCACGGTATGTTTCTTCGTGCACACGACCTTGGTACGCAACAAAGCTACCTGACGGAACATACTTATCGCCATTGCCATAATACGAGAATGTAGAAGCTAAAACCTGCGTCCACATACTTTGAAATAATAGCTGTGAATAGCCAGTATTTCCGTATTCAAACTGCGACTGAGACAAAAGGTAGTTAGGGTTGAAAACAGCCGCACTTGTGCGGTTGGGGTCAGTATTTATTTCTTCAAAGTTATCTGTACATGAAGAGAAAAATACGGTCAGAATTAATATATATCCTATTTTTTTCATTGTAAGCCTAATTTTAGAATTTAACATTTAGGTTCAAGCCATACGTGCGAGTCGATGGTAAACTGTTTCCTTCGATACCTGCATAATTAAGAACTGGAGAGAAGCCAGCCTCTGGGTCGATATTATCGGTGCGTCTCAATAAAGTGAGGAGATTTCTTCCTACTACTGATAATTCGATTCCTTTGATTGGAGTTTTACCCAAAATCTTAGGATTGAGCGAGTAGCTAAAAGTAACTTGACGAAGTTTGATGAAACTTCCATCCATTACGTTCAATGCTGAAATTCTACGTGCCAAGTTTTGGTAGTAATTTTGAGCTGGTACGTTTATGGTGTTTGTTGCACCATCTTTTGTTACACCAGCAGCTACTACACCTGTTTCACGACCTTCGAGTGTCATTTGGTTCAAACCACGGAAGATTGTGTAATAGTTTGTAGCCGAAAGCACTTTATTTCCAAAACGATAATCAAATAAGAATGATAAATTAAAGTTTTTGTAGCTAACCTCGTTATTGAAACCACCATAGAATTTAGGTAAAACCGAACCCATTGGCTTACGAGCCGATGCTTCTGGAACACCAGTTGCATCAACAATAATTCTGCCTTGTGCATCATAAACATAATCATTAGCCATGATTTGTGGGCCAGGCAAGCCTTTAATCAAAGCTGTATTAGCGTTTAATGGACGGTAAGTTCCTAAACCTAACTGTTGGTCAGCCGAGCCAGAACCGTTGATTTCAACGATTTTGTTTTTAATCCAAGTGAAGTTGAATGAAGTAGTCCATTTCAAACCACCTGTTTCAACAGGCACACCCATTACTAAAGCTTCTAAACCAGAGTTTTGAGTCGAACCAGTTCCGATTTGTTGGTTGCTGAAACCAGTTGCTTCTGATAACGAGCCACTAATGATTTCGTTATTAGTTTTACGATTGAAGTAAGCTAAATCGAGACCTAAACGATTTTTGTAGAACTTCAATTCTGTACCCAATTCAAATTCTGAAAGTGTATATGGTTTCAAGAATAAGTTTGGTAATGTACTGCTAAACGAACCAGTTGTGATACCCTGAATAGCCCCACCTACATTATAGTACTGAGATGTGCTATAAGGGCTTGCTGGCTCACCACTCACTACTGCATAAGATGCTCTGAATTTACCGTAGCTCAATTTTGAAGAATTTACTAATTCAGTAAAATCATAGCTCAACGAAACCGATGGCGTGAAAATTCCATAATTATCTACTGGTAAAGTTGAGAAAGCATCATAACGGCCAGTTGTCGATAAAATCAATTGGTTTTTGAAGTTAAAGTCGAGCGAGTAAAATGCCGAATTTGCTTGTCTTTCATTATAGCCGTAGTCACGGTTGAATGATAAAACGTTATATGGACTGTAGAAGAAAGGAATTACAAATGGACCACCACCTACACGAAGCATATCGTATTTGTTTTTACGAATAGCCGCACCTGCAATGGCATCAATTGAAAAGTCATCGACAACTTTGAAACTACCGCCTAAGATGGCCTCAGCATTTAATTCAGAGGTTGTAGATTTAGATAAATCATCCAATCCACCTTTTTGTCCATTTGAATACGCTGTACCCGTTGGTGTTACTTTAAATGTACCATCATTCAATAAGTCATAACCTAAACGTACTTGCCCGTAGATATTTTTCGTGATATCATATTTGGCAGTAATTGCCGAAAGAATACGCTTACGTTTTACATCATTTCTATAACGATTTACTACAAACCAAGGGTTGGTTACGTAAATATCATCGTTATACTGAGTTTCGTTACCATTTTCGGTGCTTGCATCAAAGCCAGGGGCTAATATAGATTGGTCAACGTTAGTTGCCAAGAAGTTTACGTTATTGGCATTCATTGGGCCATCGCTCAACTGTGGTTTGTTGGTAGTTTTTTCATCAACGTAATTTACCATCAAATCAACTTTGAGTTTCTGACCAAACTTTTGCGAGCCATTAAAGTTGAAAGTTCTACGGTCGAGCCCACTATTGCGAAGAATAGAGTTATTATCCAGATTCGCAAGTGATAAACGGAAGTTTCCTGTTTCATTACCGCTTGCAATAGCCAAAGAGTTTGTAATGGATGAACCAACACGGTAGAAATTGCTGATATTGTTTTTTACGGCAGAATATGGGTAGTTTTTGCCATCGAATTGGATAGTTGAAGAACCATCTAATTTCGAACCCCAGCTCAACATTCCACTATTTAAGGCACTAACAGTATTGGTTGGCTTTTGTCCGTTTAATCCCTGACCATATACATACTGATAATCTGTAAAGTTGATAGCTTGTTCGGCTACTGTATTGAGGTTATAATCAACCGACATTTTGCCTTTTTTACCAGATTTGGTAGTAATCAAAATTACACCATTGGCTGCTCTTGCACCATAAAGTGCCGATGCCGAAGCTCCTTTCAATACCGACATACTTTCGATGTCATCAGGGTTTAAGTTCGAGATACCGTCGCCGTTATCTGCACCACCCCACTCACCTGCACTACCTCTTTGTGTGTTGTCAATCGGCACACCATTTAATACGATTAGAGGAGAACTCGCAGTGAAACTTGCCATACCTCTCAATAAAATTCTTGCCGAAGACCCCGAACCACCATTTGTACCCGAGATATTCAAACCAGCCACACGGCCAGCCATTGAATAAGCTACGTTTGTTTCACGAGCTTTAGTCATCTGGTCGCCACTTACAGTTGTCACTGCATAACCAACTTTACGTGCTTCTTTCGAAATACCCAAAGCCGTTACGACTACTTCATTCAAAACACCCGTTTCTGGTGTCAAACTTACATTGATAACACTTGAATTTCCAACAGTTACGTTGCTTGGAGCAAAACCAATATAACTAAAAGTTAGTACACTTCCTTGAGCTGCCTCAATTGTGTACTCTCCTTTGTCATCAGAAATTGTTCCTTTTGTAGAACCCTTTACGGATACGTTTACGCCATAAAGTGCAGAACCTCCATCATCGGTTACTTTTCCTTTAATTTTCATGTTTTGGGCAAAACCCACAAACACAGAAAGAGAAAAGATGAAGGCATAAAAAAACTGTCGTAATGTTTTCTTCATACTTTTACTTAGGTTAATAAATTAGAATAAAAATTAGTTTTGAACTCATGGATAAATGTATTAATGCCTCAATAATTTTTTATTAATTTTTGATTAATGAATAAATACGTTTAAAGCTCATAACTATCTATTTTGTGGGAAAATAGCCTAAAATATGAAAAAACAAAGAAGATATAGGGTAAAAAATATTTTTTAAATTTTTTTAATAAACAAAATTCTGACCTTCCCAAAGTACATGTCTGATGTGCTTATGATTCTAAGATTTGCTTGTATGAGATGCTATATTCTTCTGAGTACAGACGTTGATAATCTTTTGCAAATTTCTCATAAGTGCTTTTAGCAAGCGTGTGTTTCCCTAAATGTACTAAAGCTCGGCATTTGAGCGACATCGCAATCTCATCGACTGAGTCAAACTTGAAGATGTTGTCAGCAATCTCTACGATTTCATCAGCATTATCATTGATGGTAAGTTTTTTAGAATATGCCAAGTATGAATCTATAACTTTATTCGATATTTCACCCTTAAAATCATCGAGCCATTCGTACTCAGTGTTCAACAAAAAGCTGCCACGATTGATGATTTCTGTCAGCGTATTTATTTGCTCAGTATTAAGCGTTTTTTTGGTAGTTGTTAGTTTTTGAAATTCATAATAATCGACATACACAAAGTTCGGGTCGAATATGATTTTCCAGTTACCCGTATCTTTAGTAATTTCAATTGATGGCAGTTGCTCAAAAATACTTTTAAGTTTTGTGATATTCACCGAACGGTTGTTTCTGGCACTATTAGTGGTTTTATCAAACCAAAACATTTCGTTTAATTGTGCAGAGTTGACGCCCTTACCCCACTTGATTGAATGAAGTAGGAGATACAAAAACATTTCTTTGAGTAGTGGCGTAAACTGATTAGTTATGTTTTGGCCTTGTGCATTTAGAAACTGAAAGCCACCAAAAAGCAATATCTGTCCTTTATGAATTGGTTCTTCATGGGTCACGATAGCTGGTAAACTTTCGATAACTGGTTGAATTTCACTAAGTTTTTCTTCGTCTATTCTTGGGGCAAATTGTGGCTCTGGTTTTTTTCGTTTCTTTCTGATTAAGGCTAAACTTACCATCAATAAAACTATCAAAAAAGGTACAATATATAGCAAGGCTTTGCCAAAACGCTGAAAGAAACTACTCTTTGCTTTGTTTACGATTGGAAGGTTTGACGGCGGAAAGTCAAGCGAATAGATGGTGACTTCGGTCGAGTCGGCCGGTGGGCGTTCGTGGAAACTTGTTACACAGAAAAGTTTGGAGTTGGCTTCATCAAAAAACAAATCGGCGGTGCTTGCTACATCTAAAAATTTGTACGGAATTTCTTTTGCAATTGGCTTAATTTCGGGTTTTGATAACGAACCTTCTATCAATTGAAGGCTTGAATTAAACTTCAGTTGATTATAAATTAAGCCGTAAAAAGAATCTCCTTCCTGCTTAATGATTAGTGAAGAAGCTACTGCAAACGGACTTTCGGGAGTTGTCAAGTCATATACTTTTCGAGCTGAATTGGTTTTCCAATCAATCTCAAATAGGTCATAATAGTTTTGTGGATTTAGGCCTTGGTCGCCTGTTTTTGAGCCAAATCCACCAAAAAGATAAGATTTGGTGGCGTTTTTATTTCCAAGCCCAAACATATATCGAGGTTCAATCACATCACCCTTTAAGTTCAGATTCGACCAAGTATTGGTTTGAAAGGAGTATTTTTGAATAATATTTTTGTATTTATATTGTCCATAACCGCCAATCAGAGCGAGGGCCGAGTCGTTGGGGTACACATACTTATTATGATGCCAAAATTCGGTAAGGTTATACTTTTCGTTGGGCGAAATATCCCAAGTGTTGTTGGTGGGATTGTACCCGAATATCTTCTTTTCGTTGAGTCTGATATTGACTTGCTTATTCTGAGTGGTCAGGAATAAGCCCAAGTCGCCAAAAGTAAATTTTTTGTGTTTCTGATTAAAGTCTCTTGATGTCAGAGAATCGTTGAGCGTTTTGTAGAAAAAAGTCTTTTGGTCGGTATTGATTATAAATTTTTGTTGTTTCGAGTCAAAACTAAAACTTACATTTCCTTTTACCTTGATTTGGGTCAGTTGTTTCCATTCATAGTGCTTACGAAGTAGCCACTGTGCATTTTTTGTGATAGCTTTTTGGCCACCAATAATATCAAACGTTTCGTTGCCGAAAATTTCTTTTAGGGGCCAATGATGCGTAGTTTCTGTACCTGATTTTAGAATAACGTTGCGGAGGTACATCGGTAGGCCATCGCTCGTCAGAAACTTAGGGTTAGAGCATTCGCCAAAATAAGCCTTGAAGCATTGCTTAAACTCAAAAGGAATATTGCCCGAGCCCAACAGTTGGTTGTTACAGAAAATCTGAATCTGAGATTTCTCGATTTTTATATTAAATTGGCTCCACTTCGTGTAAAGCGACACCGAATCTAACTGTTGATTGAGCTTTATATCTTTATCGCCCGAAATTATCCTAAAATTTTGTTGTTTTCCTTTCGAGTCTGACTGAAAAAGTAGGTCAATATTTTTATTATCTTCTGTAATAATTCTGAATACATACCCAAAGTACGAACTCACTTTCGGTTTAAATTTGAGTTCAAAACTTAAACTAAAACTATTTTTAGGGCAAATTGAGGCTTCATTGCCCAGCATTAATGTCGTACGTTTATCCGTTACAACTTCATGACCTAAAAACTCTAATCCATATTCTTGTGCGAATGTATCGAAAGTTAGAATATGAAAAAAAGTAATCAGTGTACAGAAAACTTTTAATTTATAGGTTAGTTTTGGCATTGGATACAAAGTAGATAAATAAACCCTGAAAGTTAACTACAAATTTATCAGTCATGGGCAATGATGCTAGTATAATCTGTAAATAAACATATTTTTTAATAATATTATTCAATTTTTAAAAAATATTACTATTTACTTAAAAACAAATTTACGCATTTTGTTTTAAGCAGTTGTTTGTTTATTTACATTTGAAATATACTATTGGCATGTTTAGCAAACCCCAAATGACACCTAAAGATATATTACTTCACCTACGAATCCCGTTTTCGTTTTTTTTGATGCCTGTTTATTGGTTTGCTATTAGCCAAACGCCAAACCTTGATAAAGAAAAAGCATTTTGGATTTTTATAATCTTACATATTTTTATTTATCCTGCCAGCAACGCCTACAATAGTTATTTCGATAAAGATGAAGGAAGCATTGGCGGACTCGAAAAACCACCCGCTGTTGATAAAAAACTCTTTTGGGTTTCGTGGGTAATTGATGTCTTGGCAGTCATTATTTGTTTTGTTGTGCTTGATTGGGTGTTTGCACTGATGATATTTGTGTACGGATTAGTGTCGAAAGCATACAGCGATGATAGAATCCGACTAAAAAAATATCCAATTTTGAGTTGGTTTATCGTCGGGCTGTTTCAAGGGGCATTTACTTATTTTTCGATAATAATGGTTTTTGATAAAAACATTGATAGCCTAAAAATGCAGCTTTTACCTGCTTCGATAAGTACCTTAATGCTTTGGGCGGTTTATCCGATGTCGCAGATTTATCAACACGAAGAAGATACCAAGCGAGGAGACAAAACGATGAGTATTCTGCTCGGAATCAAAGGGACGTTTGTATTCACTGCGATACTTTTTTCGGTTGCTTTTGCTGGGTTTTTCTATTATTTTACAGAAAATGAATTTATTATATTATCTCTTTTTAATCTACCGACACTTGCATTTTTTGGTTGGTGGTTTTTGAAGACTTTAAAAAATGAAAATCAAGCAAATTTCAAAAATACAATGTGGCTCAACCTGTTGGCTTCTGTTTGCCTAAATGGTTTTTATATTTGGTTGTGTATAAAATAAAGTCAAGAAATGAAAAAAGGTTGTCAGCAGAGCATACAACCTTTTTGAACCTTCCTCTTTTTTAACCAAAAACTACAACGACGATTTTATCGTCAACAATAATATTAGAATGAATAAGCATACATATAGAGCTTATCTTTCAATTCTTTTCTTGCAATGTGTATTCTGTTTTTCACAGTACCAATCGGAATACTCAATTTCTGAGCAATCTCATGGTACTTGAAACCTTTGAAGTGCATCATAAACGGCTGTCTGTATGCTTCATCAAGAGTTTCCACTGCATTATTTATATCTTCCATCGCAAACGATGAATATGCATCATTATCAACCAAACTTTCTGTGCTGTTGATATAATGAAGATTATCGGTTGTATCAATAAATGTATTCTTTCTTACCATACGCTGATAGTTCGTAATGAACGTATTCTTCATAATGGTATAAAGCCATGCTTTTAAATTTGTGCCATCTGAATATTTATCACGATTCAAAAAAGCTTTCATGAGCGTATCCTGTAATAAATCATTGGCATCTTCGTGGTCTTTTGTAAGCCTAATGGCAAAAGGCTTTAATGACTTTGATGTTTTTGATATAGCGTAATTAAATTCGAGAGTGGTCATAGCTTTGTTTATTTTTGTTGAAACAAAGTTAAACAAAATATATTTATTAAACCAAATTTTTGTCTAAAAAAAAATAAAAAATATTAAACAAAACTTCTGGTGTCTCTAAATTGTTGGCAATTATGCCCTCTATTTGAGTATTTATACTCATTTTTTGAGTCTGAACAATTAAATTGTCGAAAATACACTTGTTTAATCTATTGTCGTTAAACATAAACAGTAGTGTGTCTCTATAAAAGTATATATACGTTGAAACCTTCGATTTAGATTTTTCTGAAGCCAAATTTTTTCTAAATTTGATTAAACAAACTTCTATTCAACAATAATTATGTTAAAACTCGGATTTGTAAGTGCTATTTTAGCCGATTTTGGCTTCGAGCATGTGGTTGATTTTGCGGCAAAGCATGGTTTTTCATGCCTCGAAATGATGTGTTGGCCAACAGAGGGTGGCGAAACTCGACGTTATGCGGGTGTCACGCATATTGATGTCGATAAACTTGATCCTCAACAAGTAAAATATATAAAGTCGTTTCTGAGCGAAAAAAATATTAGTATTTCGGGCTTGGGCTATTATCCTAATCCTTTGGATGCTGATAAAAAGAAATCAGAATTTTACATAGAGCATATCAAAAAAGTTATTAGGGCCTGTAATACGCTTGGGGTACCTGTCATGAATACTTTTATCGGGCGTGACCCAAAAAAGAATATTGAAGATAATCTGAAGACTTTCAAGAAACTATGGAAGCCTATCATCGAAACAGCCGAACAGGAGGGAATAAAGATTGGTATAGAAAATTGCCCAATGTTTTTTACGAACGATGAGTGGCCAGGTGGAAAAAACCTAGCCATAAGCCCTGCGGTGTGGGATAGAATGTTTGAGACTTTCAAAACTCCACTTTTCGGACTAAACTACGACCCCTCGCACATGATTTTTCAGATGATGGACGAAATCAAGCCCATCTATCAATATAAAGACCGCCTGCATCACATACATTTGAAAGACGTAAAAGTATATCATGAGAAATTGGATAGAGTAGGGATTTTGGCCAATCCGCTCGAATATCACTCACCAAAACTCCCAGGTTTGGGCGATGTTCGTTGGGGAAAATTCTTTGCAGCTCTCACCGATGTGCGTTATCGTGGGCCAGTTGTAATCGAAGTAGAAGATAAAGCTTACGAAGGAAGTCTTGATGATATAACCAAGGCAATTTTGCAAAGTAGAAATTATATTCGTCAGTATTTGCCTTAGTTAATTTTGAATGAATGATAGAATGAGAGAATAAATAAAAGCCTTCAAAAATATAAATTTTGAAGGCTTTTATATTTATCATTTTACATTAAACATTATCAATGTCCGCCACCCATCGGAATCTTCACATCGGTATCTGCTTTCTTGGCTTTTATCATGACGGTAGCAATTGCGGCTATCAATAAAAGTACACCCGCAAACATAATGGCGTTTCGTGGGTCGTTATTCAGAAAGTTTTTCAAGATGTAGCCAAATGTTAGCGTCTGAATCAACATCGGAATCACAATCATCATATTGATAATTCCCATATAAACACCGTAGCGTTCTTTCGGAATTTCGCTCACAACAATCAGATACGGAATCCCCATCATACTTGCCCAACCGATACCAAAACCCGTAATGGCAGGGAAGAGCATAAATTTGTTCTGAACCATCGAAAAGGCTACAAAGCCAATACCCGCCAACACCAAGCAAAAAGCATGAACAATTTTGGCCGAATATTGCTTAGCAAAACGAGCCAAACTGAAGGCTACCAAAAACATTACTACATTATACCAGCCATTTACCCAGCCCGTCCAGCTGACAGCTTGCGAATATAGGTCAGGATTATCTTTTGGTGTGGCATTCCATACTGAAAGAGCAACGCTTTTTGATGAATTTTGCCAATAACAGAATAAAGCATACCACTGAAATAGGTAAACCAAACTTAATTGCCACATAACTTTGGGCATATCTCTGATGGCCGAAAAAATATCAATAAACGGCGAAAAAACATTTAAGGGGTTGCGTTTCATTTCCTCCAATTCTTCTTCACTTGGTGGAATTTCGGGTGTTCGGCTCGTACTCCACAGAATCGAACCAATCGAGCAAACGGCTCCCAAAAAGAACGAAGCATAAACCCACGTTGGCAACGCCCCCGCCGTTCCGACGAATATCGCAGGAAAAATAGCAATCGAAAGGTTAGATAGGGTTTGGCCTAAACCTGTAAAAAAGCTTTGTGCCTGAAAACCCGTAGGCTGCTGCGAGGCATCGAGTTTGTCGGCGATAAAAGCACGATATGGCTCCATGGCCGTATTGTTTCCTACGTCTAAAATCCAGAGAAGCCCAGCGGCCATCCATAAAGAACTACTAAACGGATAAGCAAATAAAGCCAAACTACACATGATGGCTCCAATCAGGAAATAGGGTTTACGTCGGCCAAAACGTGGCGACCAAGTTTTATCAGACATGGCTCCGATAATGGGTTGAACCAAAAGTCCCGTCATTGGGCCTGCCAGATTGAGCAACGGAATTTCGTCAGGGCTTGCTCCCAGAAAATCATAAATCGGATTGACAGCACTTTGTTGAAGACCAAAACTATACTGAATGCCAAAGAACCCGACATTCATATTAATGATTTGTGAAAAACTCAGTTTAGGTTTTGAAAACTGCATTTGATTCTTTTTTAGGTTAAAGTAAGTAATAGCACAAAGTAAAGAAAAAATTTAATTTTTCTGAAGACAATCTTAAAAATCAAAGAAAAAGAAATCCTGTTAATCTTAAAATCGAATAAATCTGTCTCACTTTTTGATGGTAGGAAACTCGTCGATTCCGAGCGTAGTTAACAGTGGGTTTAGGGTCTTTGTTGTGATTATTACCTGAAAAAACTTAACCTTCATGGCATCGAAATCGCACACAAATTTGTTTTTGACTTTAAGTGTTCGGTAAACAGCGGTATAGTTTACTTTTTTTTGCTCCCAACCATTTACTGCCAGATTTGTTTGCACACATTCGATGGCTCGTTTGAGGTTAGAAAAATAAACCACAAAAGGTTCACGTTTTCGTACTTCGCTCAGAGAGCCAATATAATTAATCGTTACTTCGTAAATAATTGATTGACGCATGAAAATCGTAGGAAATGTATAGCAGTAAGAAAATTAGCTGGTTTGATTTGTTAGCTTAAATATTTGTTTCATCAACATCCATTTTTCACCAGGTTTGGCCATTGGTAGGGCTTGTTGGAATTTCCACACAAATTCCTCCCATTCTTGTACTTTAGGATTATCGGCGTCCATTTCTGATTTTCTATCAAACGAAAAATCATCTTCGGTTTCCATAATCATAAACAACCGATTGCCGATTCTGTAAATCTCCATTTCGGTGATGCCTGCATCCGTAATGCTCTTGGCAATTTCATCGGCGATGCGTTCGTGTAATTTTTCATATTCGGCAATCAGAGTTGGGTCGTCAACTAAATCAAGGGCAAGCGTATAGCGTTTCATCGTGAAAAAATGGGGGATTTTTTGAATAAAATTTTAGATATAATTAATTGATAATCAGAGTTTTTATGATTGACCGGAAATGTTTTTTAGTTTTCCTACAATATTTTTCGTAAAAAACGTTTGAAATTAAATAGATTTTTTCGTTATTTCATTTGAGAAGTAAATTTTTGTTATACTTTTGCAGCCTTAAATTTTTTGTAACACTAAAAGGAATAAAGACTATGTATTGGACACTCGAACTTGCGTCGTATTTGGAGGACGCTCCGTGGCCCGCTACAAAAGATGAGTTGATAGATTTTTCGATTCGTTCGGGAGCACCCATTGAAGTTATTGAAAACCTACAAGAACTTGAGGACGACGGACAACCGTACGAGAGCATTGAGGAGATTTGGCCAGATTACCCGACCAAAGATGACTTTTTCTTTAATGAAGATGAATATTAAACAGAGTTTCTGATTCGGTAGCGTATTCGGATTTTTATTTATTGCAAAGCAACAGTTAGCCATTCTAATTGTTGCTTTGTTGTTTCTACACTTTAACTTCCTTTCACTCATGAATATTCTACAAATTTTTATCGGGATTTTGGTTTTGGCTTTGATTGTGTTTGCTTGTTTACCCAAGAAAAAAGCCAAAGAATATACTCTTCGATATGACATCGGTAAGCCTAACGGCAAAATGGAAATGCCCAATGACTTGAAAGAGATTTCGGGTTTATCGTTCTACAAAGAAAATCAGCTTGCCTGCGTAAACGACGAAAAAGGAACAGTTTTTATCTATGATTTGACTTCGCAGAAAGTTGTGGAATCCATCGACATTGGTAAAAATGGCGACTACGAAGGCATTGAGGTGGTGGATGATGAAATTTTTATTATGAAAAGCAATGGTAAAATCAAAGGTTTCAAAATTAGCGATGGCTCAGAAAGAAAAATTGATTGCTCGGATAAAGATGTGAAAGAATACGAAGGATTGAGTTATCACCCGCAAACCCGAAGCCTTTTACTCGTAACGAAAGAGAAAGACAAGGATAAAAACGATAAAAAGACCATTTATGCTTATTCTCTGGCCACCGAAAAATTCGATAAATATCTGACTATTGATGAAGATATGATAAAAAGCAGCGATGGCAAGAAAACTTTTGCACCATCGGGTATTGCTATACACCCAGTTACGGGCGAAATTTTTGTGATATCTTCACAAGGCAAAAAACTCTTAATATTATCTTCGGAAGGGGAAAAAAATACCCTCATCGAACTCGACCCCGAGACTTTCGTTCAGCCCGAAGGTATCTGTTTTACTCCAAATGGTGATTTATATATTTCGTCAGAAGGGACTGATTCTAATGGTTATATACTAAAATTTTCATTTTTTTAATAATTTTTTTGTATTGGTTTTTTACAGAAAGAAATTGGCCATTTAGTGTTATTTTGTTGGAATAATACAATTACAGATTTTAAAAATTCAACAAGTGTTCATCTTTTTACAAAAAAAGTTAAACAAAAATTGAGGTGTTCTGTTATTATTGCATTGTTCAACTTAAAATAATAATACCTATCATGTACAATTTATTCCTAAACATCGTCAACATCGACGGCAAAGACCCAGTATCATTCACGTTCTTTACCGGCTACATGGCCATGCTTGCCGCATCAGTATTTTTCTTGTTTGAAAGAGGAAGTGTTGATGGCAAATGGAAAACCTCTCTTTTAGTTTCGGGCTTAATCACTGGTATCGCAGCGGTTCACTATTACTACATGAGAGATTTCTATGGAGCAACGGGCGAAACACCAGTAGCTTTACGTTACATTGACTGGACACTTACAGTACCATTGATGTGTGTTGAGTTTTATTTATTGCTCAAGCCAGCAGGTGCAAAACCAGCTTTCATGTGGAAACTCATCGGAGCTTCGGTTTTAATGTTGGTAGCAGGTTACATCGGTGAGGCTTTCAATCCAACAGCTTCAACGAGTCACTCTGTGATGTGGGGCGTAATCTCAACCATTGGATATGTTTATGTACTTTATTCGGCATGGGCTGGCGAGGCAAAGCAATTGGCTGCTTCTTCAAATTCTGCTTCAGTAAAGTCTGGAATTCAAGCGTTAGCTTGGTTTGTACTGGCTGGTTGGGCTATTTATCCAATCGGCTATATGGCTGGCCCTGGTGGTTGGTTAGGACCAGATGGTGCAGGTTTGTTTGAAACCAAAGACTTAAATTTATTTTATAACATTGCTGATGCAATCAATAAAATAGGTTTTGGTTTAGTGGTTTATAACATTGCAACTACTGAGTCTAAAAAAGCTTTCGCTTAAAATGATTTAATATTCTGCCCGAAAATCTATGATGGTTTTTGGGCAGAATGCTTTTCTCTCTCTTCGTACAATCAGTTTCTTTTTCTGCTAAATACTCAAAACTAATGAGAATTATCCTCTTGTTTGTAGGCTTTGCTATGCTGTTTGTGCATCATTATATTCAGCCTATTTCGGTAGAAGGCCAATTTTTGGCGTTTGCAACTGGTATTTTATTTCTGGGCATTCCGCACGGAGCGGCCGATTTATTGGTAGCTAATCAGAATGCCAATAGCGAGAAAAAACGCTTTTCGATGTTATTCTTTTTTACCAACTACCTGGGCAGGCTCGTTGGTTTTGGTGCAATTCTTTGGTTTTTTCCTTTGATTGGAAATATTCTGTTCATCTTCCTTGCGGCCTATCATTTTGGTGAAACTGATTTACATCGCTTCAGAACTGACACTCTTTGGGGTAAGATTTTGGTTATGAACTACGGCTTGGTTATTCTAAGCATAATTCTGATGCCTAACTTTAATGAAGTTCGACCGATACTTTTACTATTCAAAGCTGGTTCTGATAATCTAGCATTTATCAATTGGCTGGATTCGCACCGAATTGGCTTAATTCTCTCGGCAGTTTTCTTGTTTTTGGTAAGTGTGATTATTTATTTCAGAAAAAACAAAGAGCTTGCTTTTTCTGAAAACAGGTATTTCTCCATACAGTTTCTGCTGATTTTGGTCATCCTATACAATCTTCCGATGGTGCTGGGCTTTACTTTTTATTTTGTAATCTGGCATTCAACACTTTCACTCAAAAATATTACTTCTTATCTCCGAAAAAATAGCAACTTTAATACCGCCAACCGAGTCATTCGGCAAATTGTATTTTACAGCCTATTGGCCATTGGTGGAATTCTGATTTTTGGCTTTACGGGCTTTATGTTTATCAATAACAATGCAATAATGGCCTACAGCTTTTTGGGGCTTGCGGTTCTGACTGCTCCGCACATGCAGGTCATGCACGATATGTACCACAAAATTCGGCTCAATCGTAATGCCTGAATGCAATCTTGATTTGTTTTTGTACTTTTACCAAGTAAACTTCAAAAACAATCAATTATGAGAATAATTCTAACCCTTATCTTCATTTCAAACTTAGTTTTTGCCCAAATTGGCAAAGAAAAAGTATTAGTAACAGACCTTATCCGAATCAAACAAATTGGCTCTATCAACATTGCTCCCGATGGAAAAAAAGCCATTTACTCGCTCCGAACTTCCGAACCAAGCGAAGAAAACAAGCTTGAATATGAGTATCGTACACATTTATTTTTGACTGATTTTCAGACAGTTAGACAGCTTACTCGTGGAGTTGAAAGTGTAAATAATGGTGTTTGGTCGCCTGATAGTAAACAAATTGCATTTGCAAGATATACGAAAGGCAAATCTCAGATTTTTGTTATGCCGCTCGATGGTGGCGAGGCTTTTCAGCTAACTGATTCAAAATACGGTGCTTCAAATCCGAATTGGTCGAAAGATGGTTCAAAAATCTCGTTCAGCGTCGGCCTTTCTCTGACCGAACTCTTGAAAGACTCTGTACTGAATCCATCGAAAGGCATTCCTGCTTGGTCTTTAGAAAAACCTGGTTTTGCCAAAAATGAGTTTTTAAAGCCCACCAAAGGTGTAAAACCAAATCCTGATGGTACAATCGAAGAAATCAGAGCGTATTTAGAGAAAGATGTCGAAGATAAAAAAGCGAAAGTTATCAATCGTCTTACTTTCCAAGGAGAAGCCACTACTCAACCAGAGCTAAATTTCTCGCATATCTACACAATCGAAGTAAAAGAAGGGGCAAAAGCCACGCCTCTTACTACGGGTTTCAGGAGTTATGGCGGTGGAGCATGGCTACCAGATGGACAAATTGCGGTACAGACGGCTCTCGATTCACTACTCCACCCAGACCGTGAACAAGATAATAGAGTTTTGGTAATGAACGCTGATGGTTCTAACCGTAAAATGATTTTGGGTGAAAAAGGAAAATCATTCGGCGGAGTAACGTGGTCGCCTGACGGAAAAAGCATTGTTTATACAAAATCAAACTCGCAAGGTGTAAATATTGGCGAACTCTACATTGCCAAAGCCGATGGGTCGAATCCACAATTAATTAAGTTCGACCGTTCGGCGAGTGGACTAACGTGGTCGAAAGACATGAAGTATGTTTATTTTACGGCACAATCAAACGGTGGACAACCGATTTATAGAATTGATGTTGCGAGTAAAAAAGTAGAGCAGCTGACTGATTTTGAGTCGGGAATTTTAGCGTTTGATTTATCTGCCGATAAGATTCTTTATTCTAAAACCGAAGTAGCAAATCCCAATGAGCTGTATGTGGCCGATTTACAGATGAAAAATCCAGTAAAATTGACTTCGGTAAATGATTGGGTAAAAAACAAAGCATTGAGTTTTCCTGAAAAACGAATCTATACCAACTCAAAAGGCCAGAAAGTAGAATATTGGATAATGAAGCCAACTAATTTAGAAGCGGGCAAAAAGTATCCACTTTTATTGAATATGCACGGCGGTCCAACTGCCATGTGGGGGCCAGGCGAGTTTTCGATGTGGCATGAGCATCAGTACTTTTGTTCGCAAGGCTATGGCGTGGTTTATGCCAATCCACGTGGTTCGGGTGGTTATGGCTTAGATTTCATGCGTGCTAATATCAAAGATTGGGGAACTGGCCCAACTGAAGATGTTCTCGCTGCCGCAACTGATGCAGCGAAGTCTTCGTGGGTCGATACTTCACGCCAAGTAATTACAGGTGGCTCGTATGCAGGTTATCTGACCGCTTGGATTGTTGCTCACGACCACCGTTTTAAAGCAGCTTTTGCTCAGCGTGGCGTTTATGACCTTACGACATTTTTAGGCGAAGGAAACGCATGGCGTTTGATTCCGAGTTATTTCAATTATCCTTGGAATGATACGCAAGAAAAAGTATTAGAAACCAATTCTCCTTATACATTCGTTGACAAAATTCGTACACCTTTGCTCATCAAACACGGCGAAAATGACCTTCGCACGGGCGTAATTCAAAGCGAAATGATGTACAAATCAATGAAAATCATGGGCAAAGAAGTAGAATACGTAAGAATGCCAGGAGGCACACACGAACTTTCACGCACAGGAAATGTTCGCCAAAGAATCGACCGTATG
>NZ_JBMLRC010000112.1:0-1458 GCF_049241225.1 Emticicia sp. | reverse complement strand
ATTTTCATGTTGGGCGAGGTTCGGGAGCAAACTCAATAGTGGCGTATTGCATCGGTATCACTGATGTCAATCCCATAGAGTTAGATTTGTATTTTGAACGTTTCATCAATCCGTTCCGCACTTCTCCACCTGATTTTGATATTGATTTTAGTTGGGACGAAAGAGATGAAATCATCGACTATGTTTTCAAGCGATACGGAAAAGAGTACGTTTGTTTGTTGGCAACTTACAATACCTTTCAAGACCGTTCGGCGGTTCGGGAGCTGGCCAAGGTTTTTGGTTTACCCAAATCAGAAATTGATGATATGATTAAATATCCTGAAAAAGCAAGTCAGAATGAATACACGAAGTACATTTTTCAATACGCTCCACTTTTAGAAGATTTCCCAAACAGTTTGTCGATTCATGCTGGAGGAATTTTGATTTCTGAAGAACCACTATCTAATTACACTGCCTTGCAACCGATGCCCAAAGGTTTCCCGATTTGCCAATTTGATATGTACGTGGCCGAAGATATTGGCTTTGCCAAGTTTGATGTTCTTTCTCAACGTGGACTCGGACACATCAAAACGGCGGTCGATATTGTGAAGGAAAACCGAGGTATCGATATTGATATTCATGCCATTCAGAAATTTAAGGATGATGAAAATATCAGAAGACAATTGCAAAACCACGAAACAATGGGGTGTTTTTACGTTGAATCACCTGCCATGCGTTCGTTGATTTGGAAACTTAGGTGTGATAATTACATTACTTTGGTGGCTGCCAGTTCGATTATTCGCCCAGGTGTTTCTTCAAGTGGGATGATGAAAGAATACATTGTTCGTTATCATAACCCGCACCAAGTGAGTTACTTACACCCGAAAATGCAGGAACTATTATCCGATACTTTTGGCGTAATGGTTTATCAAGAAGATGTTTTGAAAGTGGCTCATGGCTTTGCGAACTTAACACTGGCCGAAGCTGATATTTTGCGAAGAGCCATGTCGGGAAAGTTTAGGTCAAGAATCGAGTTTCAAAGAATAACTGATAAGTGGTTTAATAACTGCAAAGAATTAGGCTATTCGGAAGAACTGGCCAAAGAAGTGTGGCGACAGATTGAAAGTTTTTCGGGGTATAGTTTCAGTAAAGCCCATTCTGCAAGTTTTGCCGTGGAAAGCTACCAAAGCTTGTATTTGAAAACATATTTTCCTTTGGAATTTATGGTGGCAGTTATCAATAACTTCGGTGGATTCTACTCAACGGAGTTTTATATTCACGAAGCTCGGAGATACGGTGCAATCATTGAAGCACCCGAAATCAACGAAAGTGAATATTTAACCAGAATCGAAGGAAATGTTATTTGGTTGGGCTGGATTCATATCAAATCACTCGAAAGCAAACTCGTAGAAAGTTTTTTACAGGAAAGAAATTTCGGATACTTTACATCATTTTCAAATTTCGTCAGTAGAATAAGTA
>NZ_JBMLRC010000111.1:0-1502 GCF_049241225.1 Emticicia sp. | reverse complement strand
AGTATAACATTTCTCGGTTTTGAGTATAACATTTCTCGGTTTACACTATAATATTTCTCGGTTTTAGGACTGCATAAAGTATAACATTTCTCGGTTTATACTATAACATTTCTCGGTTTACGAGTTATCCACATTAAATTAATTATATATTACATACCCTTTCAGCATCGAAATTCTTCGCAAAATGCAATTTTTATTTCTCCGAAATCATATCAAATATTTCTTTGATAAACATTTTAAATTATTTGATAAGCAATGTGGATATGTTTAAAACTGTGATTCTCGAAAGATAAAGTTGTGGGGACAGTTCTTTTCGAGAAAGAGAGAAGAAAAAATCAAACGTTTCAAAAAAGGGAAAAGGGGGGCGGCGGGCGGCCGCACTTTTCCACAATTATAGTTTACGCATTTACTTGCTTCAAAATCTCCTTTTTAATATTCTTAATCTCCGAAATTAAACTATCACAATCTTCGGGTGTACTCAAATACGATTTAAGTACATTTAAAACTTTCTCTTTCGGTTCGGTTTCTTTCTTAACTGTCTTGACTTCGATTTCCGAAATAAGCTGTTGTACTTTTTGATTGGCAACATCAATATCTTTGATTTTTCCAACTTCAATAATATCAGCTTTCTTCAAAGAAGACTTTCCTTGCAAAACCTCATTCTTTGTTTCAGTTGGCAATAGTTCTACACCTTTGGCAAAGTCGGCATCTCGTCTGATTGTCTTCTCCCCTACGTTAAATTCTTTGGCCAATTGCTCTGATAATTTTTCTTTTTTACCGTGGTGGTCAGTTTGACCACTACGGATTTCGACGCTTTCCAAAACCTCATTTTCTCCGTGGTGGTCACTTTGACCACTACGGTTATTTTCGGTTTTAAACTTACCTGTCTTATCTCTGGTCAACTCCAAATTTTCTCTTTCTTGCTTCAAAGCCAAGTACTTCATTCCACGTAAATAAGCCATTTGCTCAATTGACAAATTACGACGACCCAACTGATGGTCAATCATAAAATCTTGGGCTTGTTCAAGGCTTGGAATTTCAATCAGATTTATTCTGAAATCAAGATTAAACTTTTGACAAATCTCATGTCGATTATGCCCATCAACCAACACATAACACAACTCGTTAGGTATGGTTGAAGTTGGTTCAATGATTCCTTTCTTAGTTTCCCAAACAATCAAAGGGTCTTTACAGCCAAACTGCAATATATTTTGCTCAAGCTGAGTCCTTTCATCTGGGGCTAATGGTGGAATAAACTTTTTGAGTATCTCTAAAACTATGAGTTCCTTTTTGATTCTTTCATCTTGCGAATACATTGATTTAGGCAATTCAGCATTAATCATTGCATTCATAAAATTATTTTTTGCCATTTCTTCAATTCATTAGATGGTAATAAATTCTTTTGCTAACTCCATATATTGCAAAGCTGGAGTTGATTTTGGTGCATACGAAAGTAAATCTTTCTGTGCCACTTGCGATTGCTGGATAATCGTAGCTCTCTC
>NZ_JBMLRC010000110.1:0-1507 GCF_049241225.1 Emticicia sp. | reverse complement strand
TCTTATTCGTAGCCATTGCTTCGGCGTCATATAGCTGTTTAGTTCCTGAGAAAAAGCGTGTTGTGCAAGTCGATACAACCGAAGCAGGCTCGGGTATTGACAGTGTTTTGGCTGTCCAATTGGGTGCTGATGAATACGGTATGAAAAACTACGTGATGGCCTTACTGAAACGAGGTCCACGCCGCTGGATGATTGATTCCGTTACGGCCACAAACTTACAAAAAGCACACATGGCAAATATCACACGTTTGGCAGATGAGGGTAAATTAGTAGTTGCTGGACCTTTTACTGACAATACCGATTTAAAAGGAATTTATGTTTTTGATGTAAAAACGATTGAAGAAGCCCAAAAGCTCTGCGAAACCGACCCAGCAATTAAGGCTGGTTCATTGATGATGGAATTGCACCCTTGGTATGGCTCGGCAGCGATGTTACAAATTCCTGCTATTCATAACAAAATCGCTAAAAAACAGCCGTGAGAAAATCATTGATAGTTTTATTACTGCTCGCAGCATTGCAGTCATTGGGTCAAAAGCTAAAGATTGTTGAAAAACCAATCGTTTGGGATTCAACTCGCATTGCTTTATCGGTAGAATATCTCAAACAACGCCACGGGATTGAGCAAGCTCAACCAACTATTCGCCCTAAAATGATTGTGGTGCATTGGACGGCCATTCCGACCTTCGAGAAGTCATTCTTTGCCTTTAATTCTTCGACTTTACCTAATGCACGTAAGGAACTACAAAACGCCAGTCAACTCAATGTTTCGGCACATTATCTAATTGATAGAGACGGAACGGTTTACCATCTAATGCCCGATACACTTTTAGCTCGCCACGTAATCGGACTCAACTATTGTGCAATCGGTATAGAAAACGTTGGAGATGGCAGTAAAAATCCATTAACAGAAGAACAGTTTAGAGCCAACTGCCTATTAATCAAACAATTACAGAAGAAGTATAAAATAGAATACCTCATCGGGCATCATGAATATACAAAATTTAAAGGTTCAAAAATCTGGAAAGAAACTGACCCGAACTACCAAACTACAAAATCAGACCCGGGTGATGAATTTATGAATAGATTGAGAGAGAAATTCAAGAAACTTCGGAAAGAGCCTTGATGGCATTTCTAACGTCAGGATGCAACGTCGGCAAGGTTTGAAACCTTGCCGACGTTTTTGTTTTTCGAAAAAATTAATCAAACTCAATCATAAATTTATCTAAATTCTGTAGCATTTGATTATTAGCGTGAAACTCCTCAAACTTCTCCCTTCCCCCAAACAAACTCAACACTTCTTCTCGTTTTAATTTAGTTTGAGCTGTATGTAGGAGTGAATGATATGATGAATGAGGATAGTCTCTAAAATCTTTCACAAATCCATGTTTTTCTGGATTATTATGGATATAAAAAATCAGTTCAGCTAAGTAAGATTGATTATTAATCAAAATCCTCCTAAAAGGTTCTTCAAAAAGTCCTCCTGTGCGGTTATAGGATTTATTAATTG
>NZ_JBMLRC010000109.1:20647-23286 GCF_049241225.1 Emticicia sp. | reverse complement strand
CAAAGTTTTCCTGTGTGAGCAACTGCTTGCTCGAAGTTTTTGATTCGTCCCGTTTCTTTCGATTTCTGAAACGACCACGGAATCGTGACGGTTCGATTGATTTCGAGTTTTGGCAACCAAAAATTATCGCTGAGTTTTACCTGCGTAAACGGTACTCCACGATAAGGATAGTCTTTTTGAACTTGTGAAAATGAGACAAGAGATATGAGACAAAAGACAAGAGAGAGAAAACGTTTCATATTGATAGGGTTGATTTTTTTGCTAAAAATAAGAAATATTTTTTCTTATTTTGTCAAAAGTATAATTTAGATTAACCACGGAGGCACAGATTACATGGATTTACACAGAAAAAAATTTCCGTGACTCTCCGTTAAATCCGTGCCTCCGTGGTTACAAAATCAAATTGAATATGAAACCAAAAATTACACTCGAATACTGCCCGAAATGCCATTGGCTATTACGCTCGGCATGGATGGCACAAGAATTATTGACAACTTTCGAAGCCGAATTGGGCGAAGTTGGCCTCCGCCCAAGCGAAATTGCGGGAAGTTTCAAAGTTTTGCTCAACGAAGAAGTAATTTTCGACCGCAAGCGTGAAGGACACTTCCCAGAAATAAAAGAGTTAAAACAACTGGTGAGAGATTTGATTGCTCCTGAGAAATCACTGGGGCATAGCGATAGGAAATGAGGTTTTAATCATATTTTGGAATGTTTTTTCCTAAGATTATATCTCTTTTACCCACCCAAATACCTTTTTCGTTTTTGCTGATTTTTATAATTCCAGACCCTCCACGATTTTGAAAATTAGCTTTTTCACTGGCAGTCAGTAGTGGGTCTCCTTCAAAATGAAAATCATCAATCCAATATTCATTTTTATTGGGTTCTTTGATAATGGGGTGAATATGAGCTGGAAATTTTTGATTTGGATAAGCTGCTGGACGAATCGTATAGAATTTATATTGCCCATTGACATCGGTTTTTATCCAAGCACGAAGATGCCCGTGCTTACGTGCGAATTTCTGATTAGGAGCAGGTGAATAATACCCCTTGACATCTGTATGATAAACGTATAAAATCACACCAGAAGCTGGTGTTTTACCATCTTTTTGGTAAATCTTGCCACTTATTTCGAGTTTTTCGCCCGCTTCATTTTCACTGCAAATCGAAGCCTGCCACGATAGTTTTTTAGGCATTCCTGCATAAATTAGTTCACAGTCTTCGCAAGCATCACCTACATTTTTTTGAGAAAAAACATAAACTGGAATAGAAAGAATTAGAAATAGCTTTTTCATAATCGTTTGATAATTAATTTATTAGATTTTCTTTATAGTTGCGGCTCATCCGAAGCACTTTTTCATTTTTCAGAATCACCGAATAATCACCATTGAAATGCGACTGAATTTCTTTGATAAAATGCAAGTTTACGATGGTCGAACGGTGAATTCTGACAAAGTTTTTGGGGTTTAGTTTTGTCTCAAAATGCGTGAGCGTTTCGTAGAGTAAATGCTTTGTTTTTTCGGTATGAAGTGAGATATAATTCCCTTCGGCTTCTACATAAATCAAGTCGGCAATTTTTATTAATTGGATTCGACCGCCATCTTTTACGGTCACGATTTCGGCATAAGTTGGTTGTGCTATTTGTTGAAAAAATTGTCCATATTTCTCAAAAACCGCCGAAAACTCTTGTTTATTGGTCAATTCCAATTGCTTCAGCACTTTCTGAAACATTCGGTCGAAACGCTCATCATCGAAAGGTTTTAGCAGATAATCAATGGCATTTGTCTCGAATGCCTGAATCGCATAATTATCAAATGCCGTCACGAACACAATCAACGGCAACTTGCTCACATTCAACGATTTAGCCAAATTAATACCATTCATTTCGGGCATCTGAATATCCAAAAAAACTACGTCTGGCTCGTGTTTTTCGATGGCTTTCAAGGCTGTTTTTCCATCATTACAAGTTTCCACCAACTCAATTTCCGAGTAGCGTTTAAGTTGGTTTTGCAAGATTTCTCTCGCAATCAATTCATCGTCGGCTATCAAAACTTTATAGGTCATTTCAGTAGCGGTAAGGTTATCGTTACGCACACACCTCTATCGGGGGCGTTGCTCAAAATATTGATACTTGTTTCTTCTCCAAAAAGGTTTTTCAAACGCTCTTGGGTATTCATTAACCCAATTCCAAACCTAAAATCTGAGAAAGTTTCGATGCCGTTATCTTTCACCGAAAGCATGAGTTGGGTTTCGGTATTTTTTGCAGAAATCTCAATTTCTCCTTGTTTGGAAAATGGCTCTACGCCGTATTTGATGGCGTTTTCTACGATTGGTTGCAAAAGCATTGGTGGCACAAATACTTCTTGTAAGCTATTGTCTATCAATATTTTACAAGCTAACCTATCTTCAAAACGTATTTTCAAAATATCTAAATAAAGCTCTAAAAGATGAATTTCATTTTTTAGTTTTACCAAATCTTCGTTGTTTTCTTTTAGACTTAGCCGTAGTAAATCGCTTAGCTTGATGAGCATTTGTGTGGCTTTTTCGGTATCGCCTTTTTGCATCAAACCAATGATATTATGATGAGTATTAAACAAAAAATGTGGCTGTAACTGAATCTTCAAGGCACTCAATTTGGTTTC
>NZ_JBMLRC010000109.1:1347-20547 GCF_049241225.1 Emticicia sp. | reverse complement strand
TATTAAACAAAAAATGTGGCTGTAACTGAATCTTCAAGGCACTCAATTTGGTTTCCGAAAGTTGTTTTTCGAGTCTTGCTTTTTCGGTCTGAGATAGCTGAAAACCTTTATAAAAACTAATACCTTTATAAACCGCCAACATTAACCAATAATTGATAAATTCATTAAAAAAAGAAAGAGAAAATACTCTTTTCAATAAAAACAATACTTCTGTATTTTGATTGAGAAAAGATTTTACGAGCAAAGCCACAATCAAAGAGTTTACAAAAACCGCTATTACGCTTACTATCAGTGAGATACAAAAATGCAAAAATAGTTTTCTAAATAATTTTGGTTGCTCTAAGGGTAGTTTTTTTGCTAACCAAAACACCATATAACTAATAGGAATATACAAAAGCCATTTGGTTTTCATTATCAAAATATGAGGCCAACTGATGGGTTTTGCATCTAAGCTATAAACCAGCAAATCTTGTCCAATCATTAAGCAAGTAACAATTATCCAAAAAGCTGGAATCAGCCAATATTTTAGTTTATCGTGTTTCATTTAGGAATAAAAAAGCATCAATTATTTGTAAAAATAAAGATTAGGGAGTGGATTAAAAATTGAGTAGGCTACTATAATTCTCTTTTTTGGGGTCGAAATTGATAAATTTCTTTACAATTACTCGTTTTTTGTAAGCAAAAATGGTATTACTCACTTTAGGATTGATGGCATAAACACCTGCTGTTTCTTCATCGGTTGGCGATGAAATGAATGTAAAAGCCACATTTTTCAACCTTAATTTATCAGAAAAAGCAGTCAGTTTTGCTTTTAACGACTCAATATTCTCCTTTTTGGGGTTCATGTACACCACAAAAACTTTCCATTTTTTGGCGTCTTTTGTCAGATACTGAGCTTCGAGATAAGTCAGCAGGCTTTCGTAATTGCTTAAATCATCATTTAGCCAAATCATCAAGCCTTCGGTTTTTGCACCATATTTGCACATAGGGCAGGCTTTAGTATTTTTATCAGCACCCGAAACATGAATCGGGTCGAAAGCAGGGGCATCAGTTCCCACTGCAATACCAGATTGTTGGGCAAGACAGTTTAGAGATAAAAACTTGATAGTCAGTAAAATAAATAGCTTTTTCATAAAAATTAAATTTGATGTACAAACCTAACGATTATGAAAAAGCTACAATAGTTGATTTTGATAAGAAGCGAAAAAAGTGAGTCGAAACGATGAAAAGACTATTTTTAAACAAGCCTACTTCATGACCTTAATCCATTCTTTGATGAGTTCTACACCTTCTTTATGAGTAGTCTTACGGCCAACTTCGGGCATCATGATTCCTGGGTCAGTCGATTCCATGCGGTAAACAATGATTGATTCGTCAGGTTTTCCTGGCACAATATCATATTTTTTATTGCCCGAGCCACGCCCCGCCGCTACGGGGGTTTTCAAGATTCCGTAGGCAATGGGTTCGGTTTCGTGGATACTCAAATTCAAACCCGAAGTTTGGGCTGGGCCTCCTTTTCGGTGGCAATGAGCACAATTAATATCGAGCCAAATTCTGGCACGCTCATCGAGGCTTCCGCTTTCGGGTTTATTCCAAATTGCAGCTTTCGGTACAGTTTCGATGGCTGGCAGATTTGTTAAAACGCCCATTTTTTGCCAATTAGTTAATTGATTATCAGATTTTTGCCCACTAACGACTGATGACTGAGAACTGCCTATTGAAGACTGAAAAACGCCATTTAATTGTCGAGCCGATGGTCCAATTGGCGACATTTTTTCGTTCCGATTATGGCATCCTTTACATTGATTAATGTTCGGAATTGCATACTCATGTTTTTTCTTTTTGCCGTTGGCATCAATGTAACTCACCTCTTTTGTATCGCCTGCCACTTCCAAAAATGCTTCGGTTTGTTCGTCATTCCACACATAATCCAGAGCTTTCCAACCATCTTCTTCATGAATCAGTAAACGGGTTTCGATGAGTTTCCTGCCCAGTTCGGGTTTACGGAAATCATTCGGATAATAAAAAGTTTTGATGATGGTTGAGCCAACAGGAAAATCCAACACTTCGGTAGCATTATACGCAACTGTCTGATTTTCAGGCAATTTCACAAAGCGAAGCTTTTCGGCATAATCGGTAAACAAAGGAGTATTCAATGAATAAGGCAACACACCCTTTGCAGGTTTTTGCTCTGCTCCATTGCCTTCAAAAAACTGATAATCAGAAAGCTTTTCTTTGGGCATACTCGCCTCACTATCAGACTTCTGATAAAAAGCCGATAACACAAAAATGCTAATTGAGCTTATTAATAAAAATGTTCTTTTCATTTTTTTAGCCCTCCCTGTCGGGGAGGGTTGGGAGGGGCTTATTACTTACAAATAACTTTACTCGCATCACGTGAAATATTCTTGAAATTATGCTCAACATCCATATTGGCAAACGATTCGTTTTTATTGTTTTTGATACAAATCACAGGGTTTGGATTTTTATCATCTACAATTCCATCCCACAGAATATGCGGTACGTTTTTGCCAAAACGCAACTTAAATCGGTAAATCTGTCCGAATCTTCCCCTGCCAGTTGCTTTTACTTTTTCACGCTCAAAATTATTGTCACGAATCGTAATCGCTTCTGAATACGGGTAATACTCTTTGTCCTTGATTGGGTTTTCGGTCGTGAAATAACTAATCACTCCCACACCCATTGATTTGTTATTAATTATCTGATTATCAAATATATCCACATGATTAGCAGCCAAAATCAATACGCCCGTTCCGTCGGGAACTTTCGCAACAATATTTCCTTTTGGGGCAAAGTTCGGGAAGTTGTTGTGGTGTATGTTGTTTTTATAAACCTTCGTATTGCCGCCTTTTTTGAGAATCAAATCGGGTAAATCGAACACCAAAATACCGCCAGTATTTTCGGTAGCTTCGTTTTCATAGACTTCGGCATTCAGCGAATTTTCAATTTCAATTCCTGCCACATTATGATAAGCCCTTGATTTTCTGACGATTATATCTTTCGATTGCCCCACATAAATACCTGCATCCGATGCACCGATGGCTTCGCAACCTTCAATGAGCACCTTTTCGCACTGAACTGGGTACAGCCCATACGCACCGTTAGTAGCTTTTGGTTCGCCGAGCCATTCGGTTTTTACATTGCGAAAAGTAATGCCCGTTACGTTCATTGTTTTCACGGCATCACCTTTTGAGTCTTGCACCGTTAGGTCTTCAATCGTGATATTTTCGGCATTTGAAACTCTAATTCCTTCTGCACCATCGGTTTGTCCTTTGAAAGATAAAATTGTTTTGTCCTTACCTTTTCCTTTGATGGTGATATTCTTTTTGCCTTCGAGCGAAAGGCTTGCCGTAAATGTAAATGAGCCTTCATCAAGCACAATAGTAGAGCCATTTTCGGCCATGATGAACTGCGTTTGTATTTTTTTCTGAATATCTTTTTGGGCAAAAACTGCCGTAGAAATCAAAATAAATCCGCAAAGTGAAAGCGTTTTTTTCATATTGTTAAAGAGGTTGAAGAGTTCTAAGTTTCAAAATAGCACTATTTTCTTGAGATAAGTATTTGATAAATGTCAAATTGTTTGGTGTGTATCACCGGTCATTTATATATTTTACCTTAATTTTGCACAGTTTTTATTTTACCATAACACTTGATTAATCATAACTACAACTTCAGAATGCAAAAACTTCTCTTATCACTTACATTTTTATTTGCTGTTAAACTCGTAGTTGCTCAAAGTCCTACTAAATCTCAAGAAGATTCACTAAGCGATGTTTTTCTAAAACAGATGCTGCTGGGAAACAATTTTGAAGTAGCCAAAGAATACAAATTCGATATTGAAATGCAATACGAGCAGACTTATAAAAATAGCTCGAAAAAAAACGAAAACATCTATGTCTTTTTAACAAAATCTAATCCATCAGTTACCTCTATATTCACCAATAAAGAAGATTCAACCAAAGTAGTTTTAGATTTTCAAAATCGCTTTATAGTGCTACTTAACACTTCTGCTGGTGGAAAAACGGGTATTACACTACCTATTGAAACAATTGACAGTCAAATGACAAAGAATAGTAGCTTCAACAAAGCCTTATCCTTATCAAAAAAAACAGGTAAAGCCTTAAAAATAAACAATTTCGATTGTGAAGAATATTTCTTTGAAGATGACTCCGACAAAGTAACTTATTACCTGACTCCAGTCATAAAAGAAGTCCCTTTTTCGTCTGTACCTTTGGTTTCGATGACGAAACATAATTTCAATACCGAAGGGCATATCATACGCTTAATATCCGAAAAAAAATCAAACAAAGAATTATCTATTTTGGAATATAAAAGTACCAACCCAACTGATTACAGCATCAATACCGAAGAATACACCATGCTTGGGGGTAAAAATGGTTTATTTGGTGGATTGATGGAAGACTCTACTTCATTGGCAAATCTACTCGGAATAGATTCTCCTGAAAGTGGTTGGCAAGAAAAAGAGGGTAAGTTTGGTTTCTTGAAAAAAGAGGGAGACTCGATAAAAGTAATCATTCCATACGAATACGATGAAACTATTTCAATAATGCCAGCTGTAAACCTCATCAAGAAAGAGGAAAAATATGCAATTTTCAACAACAATAAAGGTGCATTTATTTCACCATTCAAATACCTTGGCAGTGCATCAGTCTCGGATGAAACTTTTGCCGTTCTGTTCGAAAATGGGCAATATGGTTTTGTGGATACAACAGGCCGAGAATTGACAGAGGGTATTTTTGAGGGCATTGGCCTATTTGTTTCATCGGCTAATTTGGTCAATGTGCAAAAGAATGGACTTTGGGGTTTTACTGATAAGTATGGAAAACAGGTGATTCCATTCAGCTATGAAGATGTCTATGCCTTTGATGAGGGAAATGCTGTAACTCAAGCCATGAAAAATGGCAAATGGGGCTTGATTGACGTAAATGGCAAAGAATTAAGTGCATTTGTATATGATGAAATAAAATACTTTGGTTTAGAGACAAAGTTTAGAGCAGCCAGTAAAACTAACAAATGGGGCTTGATTGATGAAGCAGGAAAAACGATTATTCCTTTTGAATATCAAGATATAAATAGTGTCTCGGAAGTGATTACTGCCAAGAAGAACAACAAATGGGGCTTGATTGATAAAGCAAACAAAGGTTTAGTGCCATACATTTACGACGATATGCGGAATATGGCCGAAGGCTTAGTTCCCGTGAAGAAGGGTAATAAGTGGGGCTATATTGATGCCAATGGTAAAATCATTATTCCAATGATATACGATGAAGCCAATCCATTTGTAGGAGGTGTAGCATCTGTAATACAAAAAGAAAAATACTTTGTGATTGATAAAACAGGTAAGTGTACAGAAAATTGTAACTAATAATTTACTTTTTTACGTAGAAAGCAGTTAAAAAAAGCAAAAAAAAGCTTTTTTTAACTGCTTTTTATGCAAATTCACTATATTTGTCTCTAAAATACATTGCTCTCCTACCTCATAACGATGCCCGATAACAATAATACTTTTCGCAAAAAACAACCACCCAAAAGCCCAAACCCTCCACGGGGTTCGTCAAGTGGTAAAAGTGGTGGTACTCAGACTTCGCTCAACTTCAATGTCAGCAAAGAGAGTTATCAGCTCGCTTTGGGCATTTTCTTATTGCTTTTTTCGTTAATCCTTTTACTCTCGTTTGTTTCATACCTCTTTACTGGCGACGCCGACCAAGATGTGGTTCAACGTACATTCTGGACTTCAATCAAGCAAGGAGACAAAAAAGCAGCCAATCTGATTGGTCTGTTGGGAGCAAAGCTTTCACATTTTTTTATCTTTGAATGGTTCGGAATTTCGGCTTTCGGCTGGATCCCTGTCACAACTTGGGCGGGTTATTGGTTAGTCACCAAGAAAGACCTGCTACCATATAGCTTCAATCGATTTACGCTTTCGAGTATTTTCTACATCGTCTGGTCAAGCATCTTTTTAGGTTATTTCACTACGGTTTTTGAAGCTTCTGGTAGCACAATTTGTGGTGGTTTGGGCTATGCAGTCAATCAGTTCTTTCAACAAGCAATGGGTTGGGGAGGCATTTTTATCATTATTCTACTCTTGGCGGGTTGGTTGATTTTCTTTCATGGTTATACCGAAATCGACGACTGGTTTTTTGCTAAATATTTCAAACGTGACCCCCGTGAAGATGTAGCCACCGAACGTATCAGAAAGGCCGTGCAGGTAGAAACCGATGAAGATGAGATTTTTGAAGAAGAAGAAGAAAACACCAAAGATAATTCTTTCAGACATACACCAACGCCACCGCCAGTTGCACCGAAAGAAGAAGCCAAAATTGATTTCTTGAAAATCAATCGAGAAGATATCGAGGTACCAAAACCTTTTGAAGAAAAAACCCTTTCGTTGGAGGTTGAAGAAAAACCAAAGAATTCATTGCCAAATGAGCCATTCAAGGGAAGCCCGACGCTTATCATCGAAACAAATCAGGAAGAAGAAGAGGATGTTTTTGAAGATGATTTAGACACGGATGATGTCAACGAAAAAGTTTTAAAAGACTTCGGGTTATTCGACCCAACGCTTGATTTGGGTAATTATCAGTATCCGCCAATCACGCTTTTGAGCGAATACGGTAACACTGGCACGAAAGTAACCGAAGAAGAACTCGAAGCCAACAAAAACAATATCGTAGAAACGATGCGAAACTTCCAAATCGGAATTGCGAGCATCAAGGCTACGATTGGGCCAACCGTTACGCTCTACGAAATCGTACCCGAAGCAGGTATTCGTATCTCGAAAATTAAGAATCTCGAAGATGATATTGCCTTAAATTTGGCGGCGTTGGGTATTCGTATCATTGCTCCGATGCCAGGAAAAGGCACAATTGGTATTGAAGTACCTAACAAAAACCGTGAAATGGTGACAATGAAATCGGTGATTGCGAGTGATAAATTCCAAAAATCGAACTTCGATTTGCCGATTATTCTCGGAAAGACGATTTCAAACGAAATATTCGTGACCGACTTGGCCAAAATGCCTCACTTACTCATGGCGGGGGCGACGGGTCAGGGTAAGTCAGTTGGTCTGAATGTTATTTTGGCTTCGTTACTTTACAAAAAGCACCCTGCTCAAATCAAATTTGTATTGGTTGACCCTAAAAAAGTGGAGCTCACGCTTTATAATAAAATCGAGCGACACTTCTTGGCGATGCTCCCAAATGCCGAAGAAGCCATCATTACCGATACAAAAAAGGTTGTTTACACACTCAACTCGCTTTGTATCGAGATGGACAACCGCTATAATTTACTGAAAGATGCAGGTGTAAGAAATTTGAAAGAATACAACGCCAAGTTTATTCAGCGAAGATTAAATCCTGAAAAAGGACACCGTTATCTACCTTATATAGTATTAGTAATTGATGAGTTGGCCGATTTGATGATGACCGCTGGCAAAGAAGTTGAGCAACCAATTGCTCGTTTGGCTCAGTTAGCTCGTGCCATCGGTATTCACTTAATTGTGGCTACCCAACGCCCATCGGTCAATGTAATCACAGGTCTAATCAAAGCTAACTTCCCTGCTCGATTATCGTTTAAAGTTACCTCAAAAATCGACTCTCGTACGATTTTAGACACAGGTGGCTCTGAGCAATTAGTTGGAAACGGAGATATGTTGCTTTCGATGGGCTCAGATATGGTGCGTTTACAATGTCCGTTCGTTGATACGCCTGAGGTTGAAGATATTTGTGAATTTATCGGTTCGCAAAGAGCCTATGATTCTGCTTATTTATTGCCGGAATTCTACGGAGATGATGAAGGAGAAGCAGCTGAATTTGATGCCTCAGAACTCGACCCAATGTTTGATGATGCCGCTCGATTATTGGTTTCGCACCAACAAGGAAGTACATCGCTCATTCAACGCAAAATGAAATTGGGTTATAATCGTGCGGGGCGTATCATTGACCAACTCGAAGGTGCAGGCATCGTTGGACCATTTGAAGGTAGTAAAGCTCGTGAGGTATTAGTAAAAGACATGGAACATTTAGAGGAAATTTTAAGAAAATTGCGATAGAAACAACCAATTGAATTAATTTTGCGTCTTAGTTGTTGTACAGCAAGACAATTCCTTAATCCATTTCCCGAAAAATACGTCTAAACCATTATTTGGAAGAAAATTAACCATTATAAAGATGAAAAAAATACTTGTTTTAACTGCTAATTTACTGATTGTTAGCAGTTTAGTAATGGCTCAGAAAGACAAAAAAGCGACTGCAATTTTGGATGAAATGAGCAAAAAATACCAAACAATGAAGTCATTCAGTGCTTCATTCACCTACGGAGTAGAAGGGTCAAACGCAAAATTAACCGAATCATACAAAGGAGATGTAACCGTAAAAGGTGCAAAATTTCGTTTGAAAATGTTAGGACAAGAGGTTTTTACCAACGGTAAAGAGCTTTACAGCTACACTAAGGAAACCAACGAGTGTCAAGTTTCGGACTTCAATCCTGCCGAAATGGATGCTCTTTCACCTACCAAAATTTACAGCATTTACAAAAAAGGCTATAAATATGTTTTTGTAGAGGAGGTAAAAGAAGGTAGCCAATTATACGAAGTAGTTGAACTTTCGCCAGAAGATAAAGGCAGTAAAGTTGCGAAAGTACAAATCAAAGTTGATAAAAAAGATAAGTCTGTAAAATCTTGGAAAGTATGGGACAAAAATGGCAAACGTACGGTTTTTCGTGTTGATAAGTTCATGCCCAATGCCCCTGCCGATGATAAAATCTTTACATTCGATAAAAAGAAATACCCAGGTGTAGAAGTTGTTGATCTAAGATAATTTTTCCTCTAATAAAAAGGTCCTGTTTTCGATGAAAACAGGACCTTTTTTATTCGCTCTCGACTAATTAGTCTTTTCAAATTTAGGTGCTTTAGCGTCAAATTTTAAATACTTTCCTACTACCGAAGCGGCATTTCCGAAACCACACTCATAGGAATCATTCAGATAAATTATGTTTGCTCCTCCCTCAAAAAAAGACAACTTAAGTAGACATTTTCCGAACTCGTTGTTTTCGTAAATAGCCTCATTTCTAACTAATTTCAACGTTGTCTTTTCGATAATTGCCTGATTATAACTCGGTGGTCCTTTCACGGCTTGTATCTCCAAAATAATTTTGTCTTTCGCTACTTGCTGTACATACATATTTCCGGTACCGCCATCTTTTCCAAAGCTGTAAGCGTACGAGCCGGTAACCGATTTTAATTCTGGTTTATCAATCTCGGTCGATGATGTTTTTTTTACGCTAAACTTCATTTCTTTTCCACTTGGAGTTAACCATAAACCACTTATTACATCATCTTTTCTCTTTCCAAAAAATAAGCCCGAAATTTCGGTTTTGTCGACAAACTCATGTAGTGAAAAATCGTCACCTTCTATAGAGCCTATTACTTTTATTGGCTGGCCTACTCGCTTATACGTCAGAGTTCCATAAACCAAATTGGCATCGAATGTCAAAGAAAGACTAATTGGAAACTTGTTCACCATTCCTTCATAGGTCTGTTTCGTAGGCTTTGATTGGGCAAAACTAAAGCTCCATGCTAATAAAAAAATGACCAATAAATAGATTTTCTTCATGCTATTTCTCAATATTTTTAGATAATTATTTTCGTGAATACAACGTTGCTAAATTTCGTAGACTAATTCAACAACAATATTCGGCTAAATCATAGCCAAAGATAAAGATTTTCGCTTTTCTTTGTAGAAAAAATATTCTTCCATAACCAAACTATCAACAATAACACGACATGAAACTTAGATTAAGTCTCTCACTATTCATTTTAGTGTCGATTTCAGTAGCTGCCTTCGCTCAAAAAAAACTAACCCTTTTCAACGGTAAAGACTTATCAGGTTGGAAAATATATGGCACCGAAAAATGGTACGTAGAAGACGGCCTATTGGTTTGCGAAAGCGGCCCCGACAAAGAATACGGCTACTTAGGAACAGAACAGAAATTTAAAGACTTTGAACTAACGCTCGAATTTAAGCAAGAAGCCAACGGCAATAGTGGCGTATTTTTTCATTCATCCATCGAAGGTACAAAAATATCGGGCTGGCAAGCCGAGGTTGCTCCTCCGGGTAGCTCAACTGGTGGAATTTATGAGTCTTACGGACGTGGCTGGTTGATAAAACCTGCAGCCGAAAAAGACAAAGCCTTGAAAATGGGCGAATGGAATAAAATGACCGTAAAAGTAGTTGGTAATCAAGTAACTACCTACTTAAATGGCACTGAAATGATTACACTCAACGACGAAAAAATCGGTGGAAAAGATGGCTGTATTGCTCTGCAAATCCATAGCGGAGGCGGAATCAAAGTAAAATGGCGTAAAATTAAAATCAAGCAATTATAATTATTTTAGTCCACGGTTAATGGTCAACAGTCGATAACTATTTTACCACAAAACTTCTGTGGACCGTCGACTATCGACCGTAGACTAAATAAAAACCTAAACCTTATGAATCAAGAAAAAACTACTTTTCAGCATCTTTTTAGCTTGCCAGTAATAGTGGCAGCGTTGGGTTATTTTGTTGATATTTATGACCTTCAACTCTTCGGCATTGTGCGGGTTCAGAGCCTCGAAAGTCTCGGGCTAACGACCAAAGAGGAAGTTTCATCAATCGGTACAACCATCATTAATTTTCAGATGATTGGTTTGCTCCTCGGTGGAATTTTCTGGGGAGTTTTAGGAGATAAAAAAGGCCGTCTTTCTGTACTTTTTGGATCGATAATTACTTATTCATTGGCTAATCTTTGTTGTGGAATGATTCCGCACATTGAGTTTATGGATAAAATAGAAGCCTACAAATGGCTACGTTTTATTGCGGGAATAGGCCTTGCCGGAGAACTGGGGGCTGGAATTACCCTCGTTTCTGAGGTGCTTCCGAAGCAACTTCGAGCCATCGGTACATCATTGGTGGCAGGAATTGGCTTGCTTGGTGCAGTAGTTGCCACTTTCACTGTAAAACTCTCAGGCGATTGGACAATTGCTTATTTCATAGGTGGAGGCTTGGGCATTGCCTTATTGCTGCTTCGGGTTGGAGTAATCGAGTCGGGTATTTTTAAAGATGTAGTTGGAAAAAAGCACGTTGAAAGAGGAAATTTCTTTGCGTTCTTCACCAATTGGGAGCGTTTCTCGACCTACATGAAGTGTATCGGAATCGGAATCCCGCTTTGGTTTTGTATCGGAATATTGGTTTATCTGAGCAACGAATTCGGCGAAGCCCTCGGAATCACCGAAAAAATCGACCCAGGTTTATCAATTATGTGGGCATACGTTGGTATTTCAGTTGGCGATTTTCTGAGTGGTTTTTTCAGCCATGCTCTTCGTTCTCGTAAAAAAGCCATTGGCTTTATGATGGCATTTGCTCTGATATGTATGCTTATTTTATTGTTTTCAGGACTAATCAAAAGTGCATCTTCGTTTTATGCACTATGTTGTTTATTAGGTTTTGGCAATGGATTTTGGGCAATGTTTGTAACCGTTGCTGCCGAACAATTTGGCACAAACCTACGAGCAACGGCCGCCACTACTATTCCGAATATGGTTAGAGGCTCGGTAGTTTTAATGACTATCTCATACAAGTTTTTGAAGCCGACACAAGGCATAATTATGGCAGGAGCAATCGTTGGTTTCATTTGCTTTGCCATTGGATTTTATTCTGTACTCACCATTTCTGAAACGCATGGTAAAGATTTAGATTTCTTGGAGGAGTAAAGTTGAAAGTGCAGGGGCTATTTTCTATGGCGTGTCCCTGCACTTCCCCAATTTTATTTAAGCAAGTCCGTTTTTATTATTTAATTCACGCAAACTCCGTTCACACATCGCCTGCCAGATGGACAAACTACTCCGCAAGTCCCACAGTTAACGTTAGATGATGTCAGGTTTACTTCACAGCCATTGGCAGCCATTCCATCACAATTTGCAAAACCAGCATTACAAGCTCCAATTGAGCATGTACCATTTGCACATACTGCACTGGCGTTTGGAAAACTACAAATATTACCACAAGCACCGCAATTATTTGTGCTATTTGACAAATTGGTTTCACAGCCATTCGCAAGCATTCCATCACAATTTGCAAAACCTGAATTACAGGATGCAATCATACAATTTCCTCCTACACATGAAGTAATGGCATTCGGATAGTTCGGACAAACGACACCACACGAACCACAATTATTTTTATCAGTTTGTATATTAACGCAAATATTATTACACAAGACACTTGGTGAAATACAAGTAACTGGTTGATTGACTTGTAATAATAAAGTAGAAGAATTACTTATGCCACAGTTGCTCGTAGTTATAATATCAACTTGAAAAGTACCTGTTTCGGCAGTTGGTTTTGCGGTAATAGTTAAGCGATAAATATTTTGGACAATATTGGTTGAAAAACTCATTCCTTTGGGCAAATTATAAGGAATAATTTTCTTCACATCTGCCAGTGGTATTGACTCAGTGATATCGACATAATTCGATACTGACTGTGTACTATTAAGATTTAGAGAAAGATTTGGTGTTGATAAACTTTGTGTAATACAGGTAGGCAGAGCAATAGGCGACCATTTATTGTTTAGTTTCACCTCAATCAACTCATTAGACATATTATAGATAATTGTCCCAACGGGGTAGTTTTTGAGCAATGAATCTCTCTCTAAGGTTGTAAGATTAGGTAGTGTTACTCCATTAGGCATTTGAATCACTGCTTTTTGAGCAAAAAGCGTAACACTGATTAGAGCTAATTTTAAAAGTAGAAAAAACCTCATAAGTAAAACTGATTAAATATAGATTAACGTAAATTCAGAAATACAAGTTAGTTATAATCAATAGGATACTGTAACAATACTCAATAGAAGCTAAATATAGTAAAATTATTTTTATCCAGAAATCACATTAGATTAGGAATTATTTTCAGAAACGAGAACCTAAGATTCGATAACACATTAATTCGTATTCACAATCTCTCAATAAATGAGGTATGATATTCAAACTATATTCTCTAAAATGTACATACGATATTTTACGATATAACAGTAATCTATTAACAAAGTTTTTTTAACATAACACCATGCTTTTCAATACGATAACGCTTAGGAAAGCTAAAAGTTATACTGTCGTTTACTGGGATTAGTAAAGGATCTAAGGTTTATTACCATAAATAAAACTTTCTATAAAAGAAAAAGAGCGATGAAAATCATCGCTCTTCTAATTTTATAAATCTTCAAATCTCTCCAGCATCAAAATGGCTGCTTGCGGGAGAATCACATATTTTTCGCCTTCATATTGCACTTCGATGGCGTGGCGTTGGAGATAAATTGCCAAATCGCCTTCTTGGGCTTGTAGAGGCATATACTTTACTTTTTCTTCCGTTTCTTTCCACGGTTCATCTTCGGTTGGGTTTGGTAAAGGATAACCTGGTCCAACTTTTATAATGTATCCGCTCTGAATTTCTTCTTTTTCGGTAACGGTTGGTGGCAAATATAGCCCCGAATTTGTTTTATCTGATGGATTTTTAGGCTTCACCAAAATCTTATCGCCTACTACAATTAATCTTTTCAATTTGTTATCTGATGTTACGCCGAGCATAATCTAATGAATGAGTGATTGAATGTTTGAATGAGTGAATAAAATAAATATCTTATTATCAATAAATTAACTCCACTAACTATCGACCATTGACCATCGACGGTGGACTAACTCAACTCAAAATCTGATAAACGGCAAATGCCGATACATACGCCAAAACCGACATGTAAACCAACTGGATAATTGGCCATTTCCAACCTTTAGTTTCTCTGTAAACTACCGCCAGCGTACTCATGCACATCATGGCAAAAACATAGAATATCAACAACGAAAACGAGGTTGCTACCGAAAAAGTTGGTTGTCCAGTTTCTGCATTTACTTCGTTTCTGAGGCGTTCTTTAATGGTCGTTTCGTTTTCGGCATCGGCTCCGATACTATAAATCGTTGAGACAGTTCCAACAAAAACCTCACGTGCCGCAAACGAAGTGATGAGTGCAATGCCGATTTTCCAATCATAACCCAATGGTTTGATGGCCGGCTCGATGAACTTTCCGAAATGCCCTGCATACGAGTTTTCAAGACGAACCGAAGCTATTTTTGAGTCAAGTTGATTTTGTTCGAGGCCTGGATTTTGTGCAATTACTGCCTTTTCTGCTTGTTCGATTTTATCACTTGGCCCGTAAGATGCCAATACCCACAAAACTATCGAAATGGCTACAATTACTTTTCCTGCTTCAAAAACAAAGGTTTTTACTTTTTCTAAAATAGTAAAACCTACTTGCTTCCAGCGTGGCTTTTTGTAGGTTGGAAGCTCCATGATGAAATAGCTTCTTTCGCTTGATTTTAGCATAAATTTCATCAGCCACCCTGCCAATAATGCCGAGAAAAAACCCAACAAATAAAGACCCATCAAGGCCACACCTTGCATATTGAAAAAGCCCAATGCCTTAGTATTTGGCACAACGAGGGCTATCAGAATCGTGTAAATGGGCAAACGTGCCGAGCAGCTCATCAATGGCGTAACCATTATCGTAATCAAACGGTCTTTCCATGAACCAATCGTGCGAGCCGACATAATGGCTGGCACTGCACAAGCCATACTCGAAATAAGCGGCACGACCGATTTTCCACTCATACCAAATTTACGAATGAGTTTATCCATCAAAACTACCACACGAGCCATGTAACCCGATTCTTCGAGAATAGAAATGAAAGCAAACAAAAACGCAATCTGTGGAATAAAAATCAGTACACCACCAATACCCGCAACCAAACCATCGGTCAGTAAGCTAACCAATTGATTATCAGGCAGGTTTGATTTCAAAAAATCGTTAACCATTGCTACACCTTGATCTATCAAATCCATTGGGGCTTCAGCAATTGTGAAAACTGATTGAAAAATCAAGAATAAAATACCCAAGAAAATTACGTATCCCCAGATTTTATGGAGTAAAATACGGTCGATTTTCTCAGTAATTGTTTCTTTTTTTAGACCTTCCTCAATAACCACTTCTTCCAATGTGCCACTGATATCACGGTAACGTTCGATGGTTTCGCTTGATTGAAATTTATCGGCATTGAAATTGTGTTTCTTCACAATTTCTTCTAAATCTTTTTGTTGATTTTCGCCCAAAAACATCAATTTTTGAGCCTGTGCAGCGTATTGAAGAGCTAAATATTTATTTTCAATACCAAATTTTGATTTCACTTCTTCAAAAACTGTTTCCGTTTTTTTATCAAAACTTGGTGGATTGATATGCGTTTTCTTGTGTTGAAGCTGGTTGAAAATAGTGTGTTTCAAACCCTCTATTCCGATACCTTCACGAGCATTAAGTTCGACAACCGGAATACCTAAAATCTTCGAAAGTTTGCCCGAATTGATAGAAATCCCCGATTCTTCGGCCACATCGAGCATATTCAATGCTAAAATTGCCGGTACACCCAAATCACTGATTTGCTCAAAAAGTAGCATATTTCGCTTCAAATTTGAGGCATCGGCCACTACAACTGCCAAATCGGGATAATCAGGATTTTTCGGATTGGCCAGCACTTCAAGCACTACTTGCTCATCGAGTGAGTTTGGGTAAATACTATACGTGCCAGGAAGGTCAAGAATTTCAACATCCATACTTCCGCTCAAACGGCAAAATCCTACTTTTTTATCTACCGTTACTCCTGGGAAATTTCCGATTTTTTGACGCAACCCAGTGAGTTGATTAAAAAGTGAGGATTTCCCTGAATTCGGATTTCCAAGAAGTGCAACAACTTGTTTATTTTTCACAAAATTTTCAACGATTAAATAGCCGATAACCGATCTAAAACGGACGACTGTTTCTCTTCAACTATCTACAACTCAAATCTATCAGTCTGATAAACACTTATTTTATTACGATTGTTGCGGCCTCTCTCTTACGAAGCGAAAGATGATAACCCGCCACTGTAATTCCAACCGGGCAACCTAATGGAGCAATAAAATCGAGACTAATCTCGGTATCTGGTAGGCATCCCATTTCGAGCAACTTCAACGACATAGCATCATCTTTGAAATAATTGATGATTCCCTTCTCCCCTACTTTTAAATCGGCAACAGTTTTTTCGGCTTGCAGTACCATTTATATTTTATTTAGACTGATTTCAAATAAACGTAAAATTAGCGTTTTTGGTTCTAAAATAAAAATGATTTTCATCAGTTGTTGTATCAATCAAAAAACAGAAAAATTATAGAAAAAGAATAAAAATCATAAAAAAGCTATTTGTTTGAGTAGTATCTTTGTGCATTCGAACGATTCTGGAGAATCGTTCCACTTTAAAAATGCAAGAACTCAAAGCACTCATCGAAAAAGAAATCAGACTCGAATGGCGACAACGCTATGCTCTCAACGGTATGATTCTCTATATCGTAAGCACGGTTTTTGTCTGCTATATTAGTTTTGCTCTGAAAATCAAGGGTATGGAACCCATCACTTGGAACACACTCCTTTGGATAATTTTACTTTTTACGGCCGTCAATTCAATCACGAAAAGTTTTACACAAGAGCGAGCTGGCCGACAGCTTTATTATTATACACTGGCGAGTCCGCAAGGAATTATTCTCTCAAAAATCATCTATAATATTGTATTGCTTCTAACATTGTCGTTGATAGGCTTGTTTATCTATATTGTTTTTTTGGGAAATCCTGTACAGAATCTGGTGATGTATCTGACGGCCATCATTCTCGGAGCAATTGGTTTTTCTTCGACATTGACAATGGTAGCTGGCATTGCCTCAAAAGCAGAAAATACTTCTACTTTGATGGCTGTTTTGAGTTTCCCAATCATTTTACCGATGCTTTCGATGCTCATTAGACTATCGAAAAATGCAATGGACGGCTTAGAATGGAGTACCAGTTTCGACGAAATTTTGATTTTATTGGCAATTGATGCTATTGTGATAGCAATTAGTTATTTACTCTTTCCATTTTTGTGGAGGAGTTAAGCCCCCCTGCCCCTAAAGGGGTGTTATTGATAAAAGATATTCAATATTGTTGATAAATAAAGTAAGCATTTGAATACAATTTAATAAATTTTATCATTTTACAACTAAAAATAAGCTCCCCTTTAGGGGCGGGGGGGTGGTTATAGATTATGAAAAAAACTTGGTGGAAAATTTTGTGTGTAGTTATACTTCTCTACACAATTATTCAAGGGCTTGGTGGAACTGTGCCACGCCAGTTTGTTTTGAATGAAACAATTCGTAATGTCTATTTCCATGTGCCGCTGTGGTTTGGAATGATGATATTAATGACCGCTTCGATGTGGTTTGCGATTAAATATTTACGCAATGGAAATATCCAAGACGATGAATATTCGGTCGAATTTGCCAATGTTGCTATCTTTTTTGGTATTCTGGGCTTTTTGACTGGTTCGCTTTGGGGACAATATACTTGGGGTGATTGGCTTCCGAAAGACCCAAAAATCATTGCCGTTGAGGTTGGACTTTTGGTATATGCTGCTTATTTTATTCTGAGAAGTTCGTTTGAGGACGAACAACGAAGAGCCAGATTATCAGCTATTTACAATATTTTCGCATTCGCAACATTCATTCCATTGGTTTGGATTTTACCAAGACTGACCGACTCACTTCACCCAGGCAATGGCGGAAATCCAGCCTTTGGTAAATACGACATGGATAATTCTATGCGAATGGTTTTCTATCCTGCCATTATCGGTTGGACACTCTTGGGCGTTTGGATTACGAGTTTACGCATTCGCCTACGTGCTATCGAACGATTGGGTTCGAACTAAATCTTTGTTTTACCGTTAAATTTCAACAATAATGAAAAAATTCATATCGTTTTTAGTAGTACTTCTTACTTCATTCAATGTGTTTGCTCAAGAAGAAGTACAAATGGCCGACCAAATGCGTGCTGATGGCAAAATTTGGGTAGTTGTTGCCGTAATCGCAATCGTATTTGTCGGAATTATTGCTTACTTAGTTTTGTTAGATAGAAAGATAAGTAAGATTGAGAAAAGTTTATAATCGGCAGTCAACGGTCGATAGTAAAGACAAGATTTGCAACATTATTTTCAACAAAAACTATTGTCTGTGGTCGGTTGACCGTGGACTTTCAATAATATGAAAAAATCACATATCATAGCACTCGGAATCATTGCGGTGGCAATCGCAATTATCATTTCTACTGTTGGTGATGCCAGTACTTACGTAGGTTTCAGCGAAGCCGAGCAAGTTGCTAAAGAAGGCAGCACCAAATCAATGCACGTGGTTGGCTCTTTGAAAAAAGATGCTTCAGGAAATTTTGCAGGAATGGTTTACGAACCATCAGTTGACCCAAATCATTTTGAATTTGTGATGGTTGACTCATTAAACTATGAGTCGAAAGTAGTTTATAACCAACCCAAACCAACAGATTTAGATAAATCAGAGAAATTGGTAGTTGTTGGTAAAATGGACTTAGCGAATAAGTGTTTCAAGGCAGACCAAATTTTATTGAAATGCCCATCGAAATACAATAACCAAAAGGGTTTAGAAGCCGAAGAACCAGCAAAAGCAGTTTCGATGAAATAATATTTAAGGAAGGCTGCGTTTAGAATGAAGCCTTCCTTTTTCCAGAAAATAATATGACTATTCTATTCGATGGTGTTTGTAATTTTTGTAATGCTTCTATCAATTTCATTATTGACAGAGATAGTAAAGGCATCTTCAAATTTGCGGCCTTACAATCAGAAATTGGTCAAGAATTACTCAAAAAAAATGGTCTAAAAACCAGCGACTTTGATAGTATCGTGGCCATTGAAGGCGATAAAGTTTATCAGAAATCAGATGCCGCTCTCAAAATCGCTCGTAGAATGGATGGAATTTGGAAGATTTTTTATGTTTTCAAAATCATTCCAGCTTTTCTCCGAAATCCTATTTATGATTTGGTAGCTCGCAATCGTTATCGAATTTTTGGTAGAACTGATGCCTGCCGAATTCCGACACCCGAATTGAAAGCAAGGTTTTTATAAGATCTTCCAACAAAAAAACCAGCGAGCCTCGCTGGTTTTTTTTGTTATAGTCTATTCTACAATTCTCAATTTCGCAAAACTCAACAAAAGCG
>NZ_JBMLRC010000109.1:0-1247 GCF_049241225.1 Emticicia sp. | reverse complement strand
TTTTTTGTTATAGTCTATTCTACAATTCTCAATTTCGCAAAACTCAACAAAAGCGTTTTTTCGCCTTGTCCTTGAGCATCAAATTTGATGGTTGCTTTTCGGTCATTGCCATTAATATCCATTTTCGTGACAGTCCCATAGCCAAATTTCGGATGTTCTACCTTGTCTCCTGCTTTTAGGTTTGAGGTATCGCTTGCCACAAAATCGCCCGTTGGCGTATGATTCACTGGAGCAGCTTTCTGTACAGGTCTTAAATTAGAAATTAGGGTTTCTTTCTTAGTAAATCCTGACGGAACTGGCGAACTCGTCGTAGCTGGACGGTCATTTCTTGCATCACTGTTTCCGTAAGAAATCACCCTACTTCTTGAAATTTGCAGGTATTTTGGGTCGATTTCTTCCAAAAAACGACTTGGTTCGCAGTAGTTCAGACGGCCATAGTTATAACGACTTTCGGCATAGCTCAAAGTCAATTTCTTCTCTGCACGGGTGATGGCCACGTAAAACAGACGACGTTCTTCTTCCAAATCGCTACGTTTCGAGAGCATCATTTGTGATGGAAAAAGGTTTTCTTCCAAACCAACGATATAGACATACTTAAACTCCAGACCTTTTGCTCCGTGAATCGTCATGAGGGTCACACGGTCGTGGTCGCCATCTTCGTCTTCTTGGTCGGCGGTGGTCATGAGCGTAACCGTCTGCAAAAACGCACTCAAAGTCACTTCTTCATTTTCTGGATTATCAACAAATTGCTTGATTGAGTTGAGTAATTCTTGGATATTTTCGTAGCGAGCCAAACCTTCAACGGTTTTATCATCGTACAATTCTTTCAAAAGTCCCGAAGTTTTGGCAATGTATGAAGCCACCGTGTGGGCATCTTTGCCTTCTTCAATCAATAAACCGTAGCTTTTGATGAGTGTCGCAAAATCATCAATCGTCTGAGCAGCACGTCCAGCAATGTATTGATTGATGTTACTCACCACTTCCCAGACCGACTTGCCATTTTCGGCAGCCGTAACCACGATTTTGGCAACTGTCGTATCGCCAATGCCACGCTTGGGTAAATTAATGATGCGTTTAAAAGCCTCTTCGTCATTCTGGTTTATTGTGAAACGAAGGTAGGCCAACAAATCTTTGATTTCTTTTCGTTGATAAAAAGATAAGCCTCCGATGATTCGGTACTTGATATTGAGTTTTCTTAAAGCCTCTTCAAAAGCCCTCGACTGGGCATTTGTACGGTAAAGAATCGC
>NZ_JBMLRC010000108.1:0-1769 GCF_049241225.1 Emticicia sp. | reverse complement strand
AAATCGAAAACACAATGTCGAGTTACTGGGTGAATTTTGCCAAAACTGGTAATCCTAATGCTGCAGGTTTGCCCGAATGGAAGAAGTATGATAAACAAGCGGGGAATATTTTAGAATTCGGTGATAAAACCGTTTCAAAAGCAGGATTATTTAAGAAAGAATTTGATTTCCTGGAGGCGAACATGGGAAAATAAAATATCACACCGGTAGAGACAAGGCATGCCTTGTCTCTACAATGATAGACCCAAAAATAAAAACCAAACCCTATTATAAAATGAAAGAATCGAACCGTTATGCGTGGTATGTGGTGGGACTATTGACTTTAGCCAATATTTCATCATTTATCGACCGACAAATTTTAAGTTTGTTAGTTAAGCCAATTAAAAGAGATTTACATTTATCAGACACCCAAGTAAGTTTATTGATGGGACTGAGTTTTGCTCTTTTTTATACCTTTTTTGGAGTAATCATTGGTCGATTAGCTGATAGAAAAAGCCGCAGAAACATCATCATGTTAGGTGTAACGGTATGGTCAATGATGACAACCCTTTGTGCAGGCGTTGGCACATATTTGCAATTTTTCTTGGTTCGTATGGGAGTTGGTGTGGGCGAATCTACTCTTTCTCCTTCGGCTTATTCAATCATTGCCGATATTTTTCCTAAAAACCGCCTCGCAACGGCACTGAGTGTTTTTAGTATGGGGATTTTTTTAGGCGGAGGTTTAGCAACACTCATTGGTTCGGGAATTGTAGCTAAGCTACCAACCGAAGGTATGGTGCATATTCCAGTTTTCGGAGAAATTTTTCCATGGCAATTGATTTTCCTTTATGTAGGTTTACCCGGACTTATAATTGTCCTTTTGCTTTTTACGGTTTCTGAACCTGCCAGAAAAAACCTTATTCAAAAAAACGGACAAAATATTCACCTTTCGCTCAGCGAATCTTTAAAAATCATTTTTCAACACAAAAAAGCCTATTTATTTATCTCTTTTATTGTTTCTACCCAAGCATTGGTCAATTTTGGCTGTAGTGCATGGGTTCCTACTTTTATCTCAAGAACTTATGGTTGGGAGGTACCGCGAGCAGGAGCATTTTTCGGGTTGGTGGTTGTGTGTAGTTCTATTTCTGGTGTTTTATTCGGAGGCTGGTATGCCGATAAATTAGTAAAAGAAGGTAAAACTGATGGACGTTTACGAATCAGTGTTTTGGCTGCCATATTATCTTTATGCGGAATTTTGGCAGTGTCTATGCCCAAAGCCGAATGGGCTATTTTGCTCTTGGCATTACCTACATTTGGATTAGCAGCACCTTTTGGTGCAGCAACTGCCGCCATTCAAGAAATTATGCCGAATCAAGTAAGAGCTTTGGCTTCTTCAATAATGCTTTTTATCCTCAATCTGATAGGAATGTCTTTAGGCCCAACATTAGTGGCATTATTTACTGATTTTGTATTTAAAGATGAAAATTTGATTCGATATTCGATGATGGTATTGTTTACCGTAGGCGGAGGAGTTGGTTTAATTTTATCATTGATGGTATTGAAACCCTATCGGAAAATTATTGAAGCAAAGGGATAATTATTCGTTTTGACTATTTTCAGATGTATAAATATTTATTCTCTTTACTTTCAAAGTAAAAACATTTTATCCCATATAGTTTCTTACTACCCTGAAATCAGTCAAGATAATTGATGAAAATTAATTTTAACCGCATTTTAATAAATTTTTGGTCAATTTTACCATATAAATTAATCAGAAAAACTAATGACCA
>NZ_JBMLRC010000107.1:0-1508 GCF_049241225.1 Emticicia sp. | reverse complement strand
TTTACGCAATTCGATGAAGTCATACAAGCACCATCAGTTACGAAAACATTTTTTACTGCATGAATTTGGTTGTTTTCATTCAAAACTGAAGTTTTGGGGTCTTTACCCATCCGAGCAGTTCCCATTTCGTGAACGCCATTGCCCAAACCGCCAGCATTATCAAAAGTTCGGACATTCTTAAAACCCGAAGCTTCAAGCATTTCGGCAGCATCGGCCATGATTTGCTTACGCATTTTTAGTTCATTATCCTTAATTTCAGCATCAAAAACCAACTGTGGAATACCCCACTTATCAACTTTTGATTCGTGGAGCGTCACTTTGTTTTCGTGGTAAGGCAATACTTCACCAAAACCCATCAAACCCATACTCCAGCCGCCTGGTTTATAGAGCGATTCTTTAAAATCTGCCCCAATGGCGTGTTCGTCGGCACCTCTGCCCCAGCCTGCTCGACCCGCTCCCGCACCTTGATAATCATAGCCTCGTAAGAAATTCGGATTCTTTGATGCCTCATCAATATTCACGTATTTTGGAATAAAAAGCCCTGCGGGTTTTCGTCCTTTATAATACTGGTCTTCCAAACCATCAAAATCACCCATTGCCCCTACGTGATAATGGTGGTCCATCAGATTATGGCCTAACTCGCCACTATCATTACCCATTCCGTTCGGGAAACGGCTCGATTTTGAATTGAGCAACACTTGTGTAGAGGCCAGCGTAGAAGCACACGAAAAGATGATTTTTGCTTTAAACTCATGCACTTCGTTGGTTTCGGAGTCAATCACTCTTACGCCCGTTGCTCGCTGCGTAGCTTCATCGAAAATTATTTCCTTAGCAATCGAATTGGGTCTGATTACAAAATTTCCTGTATTATTGGCAGCGGGTAAAGTTGCTGCATTACTACTAAAATACGCACCGTACGGGCACCCTCTCGAACAACGGTTTCGGTTCTGACATTTGCCACGACCCAACGCCAAATGTACTTCGGTTGGTTGCGTCAGGTGAGCCACACGCCCGGGCGTTACGATACGATTTTTGAATTTACTTTTGACTTGTTGCTTGAAATGGTCTTCCAAACAATTGAGCGGAATTGGCGGTAAAAACTCGCCATCGGGCAAATGCTCTAAACCCAGTTTTTCGCCACTTACACCCACAAATTTCTCAACATAAGAGTACCACGGAGCAATATCTTTGTAGCGAATCGGCCAGTCGATAGCAATTCCTTCACGGGCATTTGCTTCAAAATCATAATTACTCCAACGGTAAGTGTGCTTTCCCCACGTAATCGAACGCCCGCCTACGTGGTTTCCTCGAATCCAATCGAAAGGCTTGATTTCTTGGTAAGGATTTTCCAAATCATTCGTAAAAAAATGCTTGGCAGCTTCACCCACAAAGCCACTTCGGATTTGGATATGATGACGCTTGCGGTCTTCATCAGTCAATGCTCCTCGGTGTTCGAGTTCCCAATGGTCGAGCATCATGGTTGGGTAATCTTCTATGTGATTCACCAT
>NZ_JBMLRC010000106.1:0-10698 GCF_049241225.1 Emticicia sp. | reverse complement strand
TTGGTTGCATTCAGAAATTTTGCAGCAATTTGATTCAAAACTTGACCTTTGAACGGAATCGGACGAGGCAATACTACATCAAAAGCTGAAATCCTATCTGATGCTACCATCACAACTTTATCGCCAAAATCATATACATCACGCACTTTTCCACGATAAAAAGCGGTTTGTCCTTCAAAATTAAAATTTGTTTCTTTTACTGCGGATTGCAAAACACCGCTATCTGAAATTTGTGTCATTATATTGAATTTTTTATTTTCTGAACCAAAAGATTTCTTACCAGTCTTTTTCTACTTTATTTTTTTTAAGTGAATGTTGCTTATGCTGTTGTGAATACTGTAGCTCGGTAGTTTTCATAGCTTCCAAAATTTGTAGGGCTTTTTCCTTACTCATTTTCTCGGGTGTTGTAGAATCAAGCTCATCACGTCTTTCTTCAGATTTTTCAACCTCACCGCCATTAAAATTTTGCGTATCGGTAGTTTGATCTTGATTGTTTTTAGGCGGAGATTGGGGGAGTTTTTTACGTAATAATTCATAATTATACCTAGCTATCTTATTTTGGTCGTCCTTTTGAAGGGCAATTTTAAATAATTGCATCGCCTCAAGACTATCACCAATCATAGTTTCGATTACCCCAACCTGAATCATCGCTGAGGTTGCAATTCCTATATTATTTAATCTAAGCAATTTTTTATACTCATCCAATGCCCTCGATGTATCATTCAAACTAAAATAAGCATGTGCCAAATTTAATCGAGCTTCGGGTTCAAGGTTATAAGAAATATTTGATAATTCTTGATATTTTGCCGAGGCTAACCTATAATTTTTTGTATAAAATGCTTTCCCTGCCTCAATTTTTAGTTTGTTTCGCTGAGAAACATTCGTCAAAGAACGGAGGTTAAGAAAAAACAAAATTATATAAAAAAACCAGGTATGCATGTTTAGATTTTGATTGTACGAACAGTAAATAAAATATCAATAATCATCAGTATAAAAGCCAAAATTACGAAATAATAATATTTATTATTGGCTACTGTCATTTTCCTAGTGTCAATCCAATTACTCTCAACTTTATCCGCTTCCTTTAGTAGATCAGCAACACTATTCAGTTGATTTGTAAGTTGAAAATACTTCCCATTGAGTGATTTAGTTAGATTTACCAAATAAGAAGCATTTAATTTCGAAACTACCACCTGTCCGTCGCTATCTTTTTTAAAATCATCTCCTTCTCTTATTTGTCCACCGAGCGGTGTGCCCACGCCAAGTGTAAGAAGGTTGATCCTATTTTTTTTCAGCTCATTAATTACACTTTGATCTATTCTACCGAAATCTTCTCCATCAGTAATTAATATAATCACTTTGGTTTTTCTACTATTGATCGAATTAATAGATTGAAACTTTTTTAAGATAAGTGCAAAGGCTGAATTAAGGTCGGTCCCATTACGAGGGAAAAGATTTGAGTTTAATTTCTGGATAAAGAGTTTTACTGCGTCTCTATCAAATGTAAGTGGTGTGTGAGTATATGCCTCCGAAGAAAAAACAACTAAGCCAATTCTGTCAGATTTGAGTAAATCTATATTTTTTGAAATTTCGAACTTGGCTTTTTCTAACCTCGAAGGCTCAATATCGATGGCATCCATTGAGCGGGATAGATCAAAAACAAAAAATATATCTTTTCCGGTGGCCTGAGCTTCAATTTCATTGACACCGAAGCTTGGTCCTAATAAGCCGAGTATACATAAACCTAAATAAATACTTCGTATAATAAATTTAATTATTACCGATCGAGCAGTTGTACCTAATCTGCGTGCAACCAAATATAGGCGAATAAAGTAGGTGGCATAAACCAACAAAAAGATGCCTATGAAGACAAATTCGACGATCGTAAGTGGCTTTATCCAATTCATGCATAAAATTATCACTGTTTGACGAGAACCCCAAGTAAAAATTGGCTAATTTTGTACGATAATAGTTTTATATAAATATTTTCTATCGACAAATGCCATCATCTTCAAAGTAAAATTTTCTTTTTGGTATTTAACCTATTTCATAGCACCCATAAACAGCCGATCGAAAACTATTTATTTTACCAATCATTTTCTTTATTTTTGCGGTAAAACTACAGTTCAATAATTGTGTTTGTAATCAGCAATCGGCTTTTTTGAGCCTTCAAATTTTTTGGTCTATCAAAACTTCAAATAAAAATATACTGTTTCATATTGGTGTATTAATGATAATTACACCATTATTTGGTCTTTTTTCTTACAACTCCGGCTTCGGGTACGACGCACTAGAATATCTAATAATTGGACGTTCACTGAACGACGGCTATCAAATGTATGATTTCATACCATCAAAATCATGGTTTTGGTACGTCTTCGTCCAGGTAGGAATTAATTTATTGGGAGGAGATTTTACACATTTACAAGTGACCCTACTTATTGTTCTTGAATTTGTAGGAATTGGGGTTTCTAGTTATGTTGTGGTGAGCAAACTTACTAAAAGTCAACAAACCGCATTTGTGGCGTCATTGTTGTCGCTGATATGTTGCTTTTTTATGGAAATAAATTTCCTGGAACCTGAGGCTCCAATTGCAATCTTGGCAATTTGGGCATTGTTTTTTTTATCAAAAAATACAAATATTAACTGGTTTTTGGGGGGCATATTTCTTGGAATTGCCATGACTTTCAAAAGCATTGCGATGTTTTACGTGGCCGGAGCGGGCCTTTTTCTTTTTTATGAATGCTTTTTCATGAAAAACAGTAGCTTTTGGCAAATTACTCAAAAAGGAACATTAATTTTATTAGGATTTGCCCTACCCCTGCTTCTATCTATTGCGTATTTTCATCAACTCAATCGACTTGAACAACATATTTATTGGTCATATATATATCCCTTTGGTTCATACCCAGCTCATACTTTATTTCTCAAAAAACTTTTTATTAAAACATTTTGGTTTATTTTACTTACCATATTGAGTATTATACTAGCTTTATGTACCAAAGAAAAAAATAAGTTTTGGGGTAATACAGTATTTATGCTTTCACTTTTTTTTGGTGTTGTATCACTAGCATCACTCATGAAGAGCCAAGCATCTCATTACTTTTACCCCGCGGCTCCATTCTTTTCAATAATGATTGCAATGGTTTATCACCACTATAGTAAATTTTATGAACAGAATCTCAATCGTGTTTATTTTGGATTTGGAGCTTTAGCAATTATGGTATTAGTTGTTACGTTTATCACACGAAAGGATGTTGTTCAACGTTTACTAAAAATCGAGGACTTTGCGATTGAAAAAACTTATGAACAAACTGTTAATAGAAATTTAAAACCTGGAGATAAAGCTCTTTTAATTGACTTTGGGACACTTTTTTACTTTCATTCACATCAATACCCTAATGTTCCATTTATTAATACTGAAATGCAAACCAGCGATTACGTGAAAAAACATACCAATGTTTACGAAAAATCACTGCAAGATACAAGCATGAAACTAGTAATTTTTGGTTTTAGAGAAGCCGTAATTGATGATAGCACCAAAGTCAACACACCTGAAAATAAAATTGCCCTAGGTAAATTGCGTAAAGAATTAGCCAAAAACTTTACGGTAGAAACTGATTCTGTGCTGTTTATCAAACTTTGGCACAGAAAATCAAGTAAATAAGAATTGAATGCTGCGACGAGTTGATGAAAGTACTCTTTTAGGTAGACGTCGAAGATAAATCATCTTTATATAAATAGCCAAAAAACATTAAATAAAATAAGAACTTCCTTTATAAATATATGCTCCTTTCAGTATTAATTCCAGCCTACAACGAAGTACATAACATCCAAAACATATTAAAAAAGATTGGAGAAGTAGATATTCCCAAAGAGATTATTATCGTCGATGATGGTTCAACTGACGGTACCAGAGAATTACTAAAAACATTAAAAAGCGATTCGGTGAAAGTGGTTTTTCACGAAAAAAACCAAGGAAAAGGCGGAGCCATCAGAACGGCCATCGATCATGCCTCTGGCGATATAATCATCATTCAAGATGCTGATTTAGAATATGATCCGCAAGATTATCATAAACTTATTCCCGTTATTGAAAGCGGTAAAGAAAAAGTGGTTTACGGGTCAAGATTCTTGAATAAGCAAAATAAACACTCATACTTTTCATTTTTTTTAGGTGGACAAGTTGTAACATGGATTACAAACCTTTTGTATTTTCAGAATCTTACTGACGAACCTACATGTTATAAGGTTTTTGATGCAAAATTGTTGAAATCAATCAAACTAAATTGTACGGGATTCGAGTTTTGTCCAGAAGTTACTGCAAAAATTGCCAAGCTCGGCTATAAAATTCCCGAAGTACCTATTAGTTATTATCCTCGCTCAATAAGCGAAGGTAAAAAAATAAACTGGAAAGATGGCGTAGAAGCTATCTGGGTATTATTCAAGTATCGATTTGTTAATTAGTTTTAGGTTTTCTAAAAACAAAAAAATTACGATAGCCTCATCCTAAAAGAATTTCCTCAAAATGACCATCAAGAATCTAAAAACAATCACGGTTTCGTACTTATTGATTCCGAATCTGATTTTTATCCTAACCTGGCTCAACCCGATTTGGGCTACGGTTGGTTTTGTAGTTTCAGTATATTCATTTTATAGTTTTATTATCAGCACCAATGCTGTTAGTGAAGATTTTTCAGCCTTGAGAGTCAAACGAATCGAGCTAAGTACCATTCTATATTTAGCATTGTTTACGTTGGTTTTAGGTGTAGTTTTTAGTTTGGGTAATTTTGGATTAGGACAATCTTATGACTATTACAAGCACAATACGATTGTAAAGGAACTCATCGAGAAACCTTTCCCTGTAGTTTACGAAAACGAAACTCGCTATGGTATCTTAAATGAACCAGCCATTTTGGGTTATTATATGGCCTACTATCTTCCAACTGCCATTATTTGTAAATTTATTGGTTTCGGAGCGAGTAATATTCTACTATATATCTGGGGGGCAATTGGCATTTTTATCTCATTCTGTTGGCTATACTTTCTGAGTCCGAAGAACCTAAATATTATTTTAGTATTTATTCTATTTCTGCTCGGGGCTACTTTGTTTAAGCCTTATCTTTATGCCCACTATCTTTTGAAAAATATAGTTTCGCTGCCAATGATTCAGTATTTTATTTGGCCATCTGGTATTTCATTCAACTTAATAAATATTCATTATTCTCCTCAGCATCATATCGTTACAACAATCGGAGTCTTTTTTGTTTATTACGAAAGTTTTATCAGAAAAGATAATCGTTTTGTTTTGTTTTTTGTTTCGCTTTTGCTCATGTGGTCGTTTTTAGGAGCATTTAGCGTTGGGGTGATAGCTGGATTTATGGTATTATACCGAAAGTTTAATAGCTTTTTTAGTGTAGCAAACTTAGCAGGTGGCACAATTATTAGCTTTATAATGGCAAGCTATTTTTTAGCTCATTTTCAGGATAATCGCTTTTCGGGATTTATCTGGACTTTTGCTGATATTTCGGGGTATCTCTATCAAAAACCATTTATCTCTATCTTAGCTTTGGTTGGATACTGTGTTTTTGAAGTAGGTATTTACATATTTTTTATGTTTAAGCTCTTTTCATCTAAAAACACCTACAACGATAAATTGGTGCTTCTCGGATTTTGTGCTGCTTATTTCGTCATCTCTCCACTTTATCGAATTGGATTTAATAATGATCTAGCCATGCGATTAATCAGTACAATCAAAATATTAATTTTTGTACTATTAATGTTTTCATATTCGGAGATGCTCAAATCTCAAATCTCAACTAAAATACTGAGACTTTATATGGCTTTTACTATAATCTTGGGAATTTTTAGCAGTATGACAACCCTTAAATGGGAAAAAGTGCCTTCAATTGCCCAAAGTCCAACAATTAATAAAGCAGATATTCCACAAGAAATTTTCTTACAATACTTTGCTAAGAAAAACTCTTTCTTTGGAAATTACATGATGAAACAAACTTCAGAAAAATAAATATTTTGAAACATATAGCGTATAATTTATTGGTTCAAAAGACAAAATCCATAATTTTGTAGATATCACGCTAACCTAATATGTCTTATGTTTTTACGATCAAAAGTGAGATTATTTCTCATTTCATTTCTTGTATTTAATGTCTTTATTTCTGCCAATGCCACACGTAAAATAACAACAGTTTCAGAGGATTTTAATCAATCTGAAAATGACTGTTCTCTGCAGAATGATTCGACTGATATTTTACAAAAAGCATTTAAGAAAGGTCATTCAAAAACAGAAATTGTTAGTATTCCGAAAGGAAGCAGACCCAATCCATCTAATTATTTAAAATGGAAATACCGCCACCGACATCAGCGAAATTTCAGGCGAGGAGCATCTTTCCTTACTCAAAAAACAATCTTAGATAAATACGGAAGAAAAATACTGGGCCGTCAAGACGGACTTTTTGTGATGTGTAAGCAAGAAATGGATGATTTGCTTCGAAAAGCGAATGGTCAACTCAGCTATGTTGAAACTGAATTAGGAATCCCCGCTGGGATGTGGAAAAATACCGAGATAATCAGAATTGATATACGCAGGCCCAAAAAGCTCAAAATAAGATTACCAACAGGTAATGAAACTGGAGCAAACGAATTATGGATTCCTGGCGGGAGGCTACCAAACGGATACTTAGAGTCAGTAATAAACCCTGTACCTGAAGGAAAATACACTGAGACAATAATTATGTTAAAATAACTGTAAATGAGAAGAGGCACTTGGAAAATACCAAAGTGCCTCTCTTTTTTTTTACACCAAATTTTTAATCACATTTTCATCTTCAAAATTCTTTGTTCTATCAATTTCCAAGAGATAAATGCTAAAATTGACGTAATAACAGTTAGAATACATAAATTCCAGATACTTCCTTTATAACCTAAACTAATCATAGTATTGACAATTGGCATATGATAAATATAGATTCCATATGATATATCATTTTCGCGGAGTAACCTATGACTTAAGTCTGTAAATGAAAATGCAAATGAAAGTGTCAATAAAGAAAGTATAGTATTTGCCACAACTCCCCAAAACCCAATCTCGTAGTTGGTATCGTAAAGTTTAAGCCAAAACTTAACAATTAAAACGTATACCATATAAATAAACAGCCAAATGAAGACTTTATCTTTTAAAAAAGGAAATAACCAATCAAAGTTTTTGTAAATGGCAATTCCTGTCAGAAAGAAATGCAAATACATCAATACAGTATTATTGAGCAGTTTTACATACAATTCATTTTGCAATATAGTCGGATTGGTACTAATCAAATATTTTACTAGAATCGACAACAAGAATAAAACCAGTACAATCAGATTGATGTACAATTTATTCTTTGATAGATTGACAATATATAGAATTAATGGTAATACAAAGTAAAATTGAAGTTCAACTGCTATACTCCAGAGACTTCCATTTGGATGACTAGTTCCCCACTGTTTCAGAGTTTCGCTCGCATAAAACTGAAAAAACGTGATTTGTGCTAAAAACCAGTAAATAAAATCTTTAGTACTCGTTACTTTTCCAAAGCTTGCTAAGAGTATTGCCGTTACAATAGTACATATCCATAAAGCAGGATAAATTCTTAAGCTTCGGTTTTTAAAATATTGACGTAGATTAAAATTATTTCTTTCTAATGAATAACTAATCAGAAAACCACTTATGGTAAAAAAAATTGGAACACCCGGAAAGTGATAAAGTACGACTAAGAAATTATAAATTTTTTCGGTAACATTAAAATGAGTTGCTCCATGCCAGATCAAAACCTGAAGAGCAGCAATAAGCCTTATCAAATCAAAATTGTTTTTTCTACTTATGGTCATATACTACTTTTTTAAATCCGTCATACATTTCTTGAGCGACCTGTTCTGGCGAAAAGCGTTTGATTATTTCTTTAGATTTTTGCCCAAATGGTTGGATTTTTTGTGGGTTATCTACAAATTTTTTAAGTTTTGTTGTTAGTTCATCTACCTTATACGGATTAAATGTATAACCATTTACATCCTCAATCACCAGATCATAAGCAGAACCACATTTATTTGAAACGATTACTGGTAAACCACTTGCCATTGCTTCATTAACCACTAAGCCCCAAGGTTCTGAATAACTTGGTAGAACAAATACATCAGCTAATGCCAAAATTTTAGGTACATCATACCACGGCTGACCTTCAATAAAGCAAACTCCATCAAGATTATTCTCCAAAGCATAATTTTTTAGTCTTTCATCTTCATTTCCATCACCAAGTATGATCAAACCCCAATCTGATTTGGCCAGTGGTTTGTACGCAGCCAAAAGATTATCCAAATTTTTTATACCAATAAGTCGTCCAACATAAATGAAATTATATTTTTTTAATTGATAAGCCATTTTAACTTCCTCTCGAGTAATAAGTGCTTCTGCATGTACCTTCGCTACCCGATCATTGTCAACAGAATTGTTGGCAACTAATATATGCTCTGGCCGCATTCCAAGCTTGTAAATATAATCGGCAGATTTTGAGCCATAACAAAAGAAACCCTGAGCCTTAGTTACAACAAAGCGTTTAAGCGATTCACGCCACCAAACATTTGGGTTATCGCCTTCGGTCGAATCAGCAGAGATTACCACTTTTATCCCTCTCATTCGGCAATAAAAAAGGACAATATTCATTGCTGGTTCGTAATAACCCGGCAAATTTATTACATCAGGTTTAAACTTATTCACCCAATAAATCGACTTCTTGACTCGCTGCCATATGGTAGTATTTTCGTAAAAATCTTCGAATAATACCTTCACATTATATTGATGAATGCTGTAATCTAGATTACCTATTTTTGCTCTGGTAAATTCATTTAAGGCAGTTTGAAGAACCAATAATTCATCTTCTGGATGTTTATTAACAACTTTTTGAAGTTCCGTGTAAATTTTTGCTTTATAGTGAGCCCAGAAAAACTGGTGAATAATGAGCATTCTCATGCAATCAAGGGTTTTGGGTACGAAAATAAACTCAAGTCGTATATGTTTTTAAACGGTTGAGTTTTTTTGTCATTACTTTAAAAAATTGACCCAAATTTAATAAATTTTAAACCGATAACGATTAAAAATCAAACAATAAACTGCAATTACCAAAACAGTGAGGTATATTTGCAAAAAAAAGTAATAGAATGTTTATTTACCTCGATTGGCTATTCAATAAATTTAATAAATATCGCCAAAGTATAGGGCTAAGTTTTTTCTTTGGTGGTTTGCCACTTGTTTATTTTTTACGTGATGGTTTAAAATTAGCACAAGGAAGTACTGCATTTACGGCTGGTATCGCCATACTAAGTTTATTGATAGCATTTCCGCTAAATCCTAAAAAACTCTATCAAGCAAACACTGCTGGCTATTTATTATGCATACTTTATGGCATAATGGCCTTAACTTATTTATTTATTTATGCACCAAACAGAGGTTGGTTTACTAATACTCCAATCGAAATCGGTAATCAGTTAGTTTTTCTAACTGCAATGTTTATTTTCGCAGGTATATCGATCAATAGTTTAAAATCCACATTTCTCTATTTTACTCTTATAATTTGCACCTTAGGCGGAATAAGCCTTTTGTATTATATTGCCCGAAATCCTGCTTATATGTTTGGTATGCGTGCAGCAATTAGTTTTGGTGATGAAGGGGGTATGTCTTCGATGGGAAATCCACATATATACGCTAAAAGTGCCTACATTGGCATTGTTGCTGGTGTTATTCTACTCCGAAGTGAATCTCGAACACTTTGGAAAATTGCAATTATGGTAGCTGTTCTGACGCTAATCGTTGTTGTTGGCTTGTGTCAGGCAATGGCTATGGTCTTAATAACGGGTATTTTCTTTTTCTTATATTTTATCTCGAGTATAAATGCCCCGACCATCTACCGAGGACTGAAATGGCTGATGGGCTGGCAGGGATTCTTGATATTTTTTATTATCGTTTATTTTGCATTTTCACTTTGGAATAATGCACATTATAAAGGCTACATTTTAGTGGCGGTTGATATTATTGGCGAAAGGCTGGGAAAAATCATAACGAGCTTTTTTACTGATTCAGATTCAGTAGCAAAAGTAAAAGCGGCAGTAGATGACTCTGCCTCAACTAGGGTAATTAATATCACCAAAGTTTTTACAAACTTTTCAAAAAATGTAGAAGATGGAAATTGGTTTCTAATTCTATTCGGTCATGGATACCAAGAATATTATGTCGACTCTCCTTTTATTGAAATGTTACATGATTTGGGAGTTATAGGTTTTTCAATTTTTTTAGCCATCCATTTTGTCATTTTAAAATGGATTTGGAAAGAAATTTTCAATCCAACCTGTGATTTTACGTTAATGTTAGCTTATTTTTTCTTGGCCACTCTTATGCAAAATTTCACCATGGGCATGCCTTACGATTACGGTCGATGGTGTGCTATCGCGTTTGTTGCACGGTTTGCCTTGAATTACAAAAAAGTACTGATCCCCAATGCTTCAACAAAACATGAACATGCTTAATATTGATTAGCTATGAGCAATTTAAGGTTTTGTATTTATATTATTATAACCATATGAAAATATAAGCAAACGTTTGAAAACATTTTAGCATCATAAATACCACTTTGGATTGGACGATCATTCAAA
>NZ_JBMLRC010000105.1:41398-46223 GCF_049241225.1 Emticicia sp. | reverse complement strand
TCAAATATAAACCATTTTTTGCTTTTCAATTTTTAAAAACTATTTTTACAAACAAATACTTAACCTTGTTTAATATTCAACCTCATGGCAAAGAAAGCAGTTTCTACAAAAAAAGAAAAAACAACGAGTACAGAACAAGAAATACCTAAAAACGAATCACAAGAAGTAGCAGTTACTCCAACTTTCAACAAGGTTGAGCCGTTTAGTTTGTTGACTGATTATGATATTTCGCTTTTTCGCTCAGGAAAACACTACCGTCTTTACGAAAAGCTTGGCTCGCACGTAGTTCAGAATCAGGGAGTTACAGGAACTTTGTTTGCCGTTTGGGCCCCCAATGCCAAATACGTTTCGGTGATTGGTACGTTCAATGGCTGGAATCGTGGCGACCACCCGCTCAACCCTCGTTGGGATGGCTCAGGTATCTGGGAAGGTTGGATTCCGAACATCGGTAATGGCGAAGTTTATAAATATTTTATTGCATCAAATACGGGTGCTGATATAGAAAAAGGCGACCCTTATGCATTGCGTTGGGAGCATCCGCCAAAAACAGCTTCTATCGTTTGGGATACTTGGTATGAATGGAAAGACCAAGATTGGATGCAAACTCGTCGTGCTAAAAATGCTTTAAATGCACCGATTTCGGTTTATGAAATGCACTTTGGCTCGTGGAAACGTGACCCATCGAACCCCGAAAGATGCCTCAGCTACGGCGAAGTGGCCGATACGCTCGTGCCTTACGTGAAAGAAATGGGCTTTACGCACGTAGAGTTTATGCCAATCATGGAGCATCCCTACGAACCATCGTGGGGATATCAAATCACAGGGTACTTTGCAGCGAGTAGCCGTTTCGGTACGCCACAAGAGTTCATGTATTTGATTGAGCAACTACACATCAACGGCATTGGTGTGATACTCGACTGGGTGCCATCGCATTACCCAGGCGATGCTCATGGTTTATATCGTTTTGATGGAACAGCTCTCTACGAACACGAAGACCCACGTGAAGGCTACCATCCAGATTGGAAAAGTTATATTTTCAACTACGGACGCTACGAAGTACGCTCGTTTTTGATAAGTAATGCCATATTTTGGCTCGACCGCTTCCATGCTGATGGCCTGCGTGTAGATGCAGTGGCTTCGATGCTTTACCGTGATTATTCTCGTAATGCGGGCGAGTGGGTGCCAAATGTGTTTGGAGGCCGTGAAAACCTCGAAGTGATTTCGTTGTTTAAAGAATTGAACGAAGAAATCTATAAGAATTTTCCTGATACTCAGACGATTGCTGAAGAATCAACGGCGTTCCCGGGCGTTTCTCGACCAGTTTATACGGGCGGACTTGGCTTTGGCATGAAGTGGATGATGGGTTGGATGAACGATACGCTCCGTTATTTTGCCAAAGACCCGATGTACCGCAAGTGGCACCAAAATGATATTACTTTTAGTTTGGTCTATGCTTTCTCCGAAAACTTCATGTTGCCGTTTTCGCACGATGAGGTTGTTTACGGAAAAGGCTCGTTAATTGAGAAAATGCCCGGTGATGAATGGCGTAAATTTGCTAATCTGCGATTGATGTACACATACATGTTTACGCATCCAGGAGCAAAATTACTTTTTATGGGCGGCGAATTTGCTCAATATGCCGAGTGGAATTTCGAGAAAAGCCTTGATTGGCACTTGCTCGGAAACCAACCAAACAAAGGTGTAAACGAGCTAATGAAAGACCTCAATCGCCTCTATCGCTCGGAAGGAGCATTATTCGATAAACAATTTAGCCCCGATGGTTTTGAGTGGATTGATACCAGCGACCGTGAAAATGCTGTAATTGTATATGCACGTAAAGGTTTCAACGAAAAAGAAAACTTGCTTGTAGTGCTAAACTTTACGCCAGTTCCTCGCTCAAACTACCGAATCGGAATACCAGCCGCAGGAACCTATGTAGAGGTTTTCAATAGCGATAAACAAGAATATTGGGGCAGCGGAACTGTGAATGGCGAAGTACACACCCAAGCGATTGCTTCTCACGGAAAACAAAACTCTATCGAGCTGACGCTTCCGCCATTGGGGGCCGTTGTATTGAAATTGAAATAATTCAAGAGAAAATAAAGTGGCACACCTGTTTATTATTCATAATGAGGTGTGCCACTTTTGTTTTTGGAATTTCATGCCACTCAATACCTAATCACCCAATAAGGATTTCGTTGCATTTTAATACTATCAGTAATATACTTTGAAATCAAGTCATTGAAATCTTTATCATTGATTTTTTTGCCTTTCATTTTTGGTAAAACCAGTTCTTTCTCCAGTTTCTTGAATTCTACACTCGTGGCTTCAATTAGTAGCGTTCCATCATCAATATCCAATTCAAGAATCATGCCTGGTAAGCCATGAAATTGCTCAGGGCCACTCGCCACTGGAATATCGCCCGTAAACCATGCGGTTATTTTTTGTCCTTTTACTTTATCTTCCGTTACGGCCTTCATACAAATAAACCCTGCCACCTCTTTGATTTGATTCATCACTTTCCATTCTATTTTCTGTAAAGAATCTTGCAGTAAATAAGTCTTACCCGACATCTCAATCATGTCGTTATGCTTTTCTAACTCAAAGTTTTTGTGCATCAGCAACTCTTCATTTCTGCCTTTATATTCCGTTCCTTCATACTCTTGTTGGTCTTGCCCCCAAGTATAAAGACTCTCTTTTTCGTTGAAATAGAGGTTCAATTTTTGTTTAGTATTCTCTTCATTTTTCCAAGTATTTTCCATTCTGTCTTTCTCTTCTTGCGTCAGAAATGGTAGTTTTTTCATCATTTTTATCCAGTTGAGCTGATATTCATAATGCACAACCCCCTCAGTTTTTTGGGCAGAAACTACTCCCCAAATGGGGAATAGTAAGATATATAAAAAGATTTTTTTCATTGTTGTAAATATTTGATAATGAGCTATTTATGTTTTATATTTGCCGAATAAATTCGGTATTTAAGTGAATCGGACAGCCAAAACTCGGTAGTTGAGCGGAGCCGAAACTCGGTAGTTGAGCGGAGCCGAAACTACCATCCACCACCGCTTCTACGCATTTGGCTTTTCACACCACGCATATTATAAGTGAAACTCAGCATAAAATAACGAGCCAAAGTTTCGGTTCTTGATTCAGAATATGAATTTTGATTGGCAAATTGACTGATATTCAGGTTACGATTCAAAATATCGTTGGCAGTCAGACGAATCTCGGCTTTTTTCGATTTTCCGAGTTGCTTATAAATCGCTGCATTCCAAATCGGTTGACGTTGGTTAAAACCAAAACGCTCATTTATGAAAATATTATAATTGATTCGAGTATTCAAGTAAAAGTCTTTCGGGAATTTAACATTCATTTCACCGCCAAATCTGTGATTATAAATCGTCTGATTTTGGGCTGTATTGATTGAATATTTTGTGTTGGTGATTCCAAAGTTGGCATTTCCGTAGAAAGTGAATTTATCTGAAGGTGTTAAATCTAATCTTAGACCCGCATAATAACTCATATTATTGGTTTCATTCAAGATATTATTGATGTAAGTTAAGTTATTGCTGTTATTAACACTTCCGTTCAGATTCATCGTTGCTTTCGTTTTCTTCAACGGAAATCCTAAGCCAAAATAAGTCCCCATATTATTTCCACCCGTAATATTCATAGGTTTTGTTGTGGTCTTAAAAGTCTTACTATCAATGTTTTGGTTATAGACAATCTGATTGACATTATAGGCATAATTCAACCCAAAATAGATATTCATAAAACTACCAGGGTTATAATAGTTACCGCCCAAGTTGAAATTATGATCAATTTGCGGCAAAAGGTCTGGATTTCCTTCTCTGATAAACAATGGATTGCTATTATCGACAACGGGCTGAAGGTCTTTGATTGAAGGCTCAGAAACATTTGGCTCGTAGCTAAACCACATATAACGGTTATTTTTCAAATCAAGATTACCTTGCACGTTTCCGAGCCAAGCAAAATAGGTTTGGTCAACAACTGTTTCTGGTTGTTTTGGTTGCATGAAATTACCTCTCAGCGTAAACTGCTGCCCCGCAACACCCGCCGAAATATTGATGCCTTTGTAGTTATACCTCAGGCTTGTACCGACTCTGTTATACGAAATCGTGTTTTCAAAATAGCGAGTGAGTGAGTCAATCTGCAAATTTGATTCTAAGTTTATTACATCTCTATCGACCACGCTTTTACGAATACTGAAATTGTAGAAAGTCTCTGTTGAAAGTTTCTTTCCCATTGGCTCAACGAATAATAAACTTGCTTTCCATTGGTTGCGGTCGCTCAATGTTGAGTTAAACTGATTGATATTTCTTAGTAAATCGTTTGTACTGGTGATTCTAAAAAATTCGTTTGTAGAAATTTGTGTAGCATCACCATCCGAATTTGTAAAATTATAACCACCGCTCATGGCAAAAATTCTACCTTTTTTCTTGAATTTATGTCTGAAAATCCCTGTTATTGCTGCCGCCGTTGAATTAAATCCAGTGCTATTATTAATGGTTGTTTGATTAGTTTTATCATTATTATCCACAAAGAACTGCTGAAAACCATTAAATACCGTATTTCCTCTTGAAAGTTTTCCATTTCCAACAATCGTAAATGTATTTAGTGTATCAAGCGTTTTTTCTAAACGGAATGATACTCGATGGTTATAATTTTCGTTACGGGTTAAATCTTTGTTGGAAGTTGCAAACGAAGCGTTATTTTCTAAGAAATTTTGGCGACTTGAAAGAGCATCTAAAATCTGATTTTTACCATTGAAGTAATAACTCGAACTCAACTTGTTCTTTTTCGTATC
>NZ_JBMLRC010000105.1:10389-41298 GCF_049241225.1 Emticicia sp. | reverse complement strand
CCAATCAACGAAAACTGGTTCTTTTGGTCGAATTTATTATAATTTCCCTTTACTTCCATGCGTTCTTTGTCGCCAATTCCAGCCGTAACTTTTCCAAAACCACCTTTTTTAAATTCATCTTTTAGCTCCAAATTCATGGTTTTTTCTTTCTTGCCATCGTCAATACCAGTGGCTTTTGCTTGCTCGGTTTTATCATTAAACACTTGTACTTTCTTGATAGCTTCTGCCGATAAGTTTTTGGTAGCCATTTTGGTATCACCACCAAAAAACTGTTTACCGTCAACCGTTACACGTTTTACGTCTTGTCCTTGGGCCTTGATATTTCCATCTTGGTCAACCGACATGCCTGGGAGTTTTCTGAGTAAATCTTCTACCGTTGAGCCAGGTGGCACTTTAAATGATGCAGCATTATACTCGACCGTATCGCCTTTGATACTCAGCGGAGCTTTAGCTGTTCGTACAACAACCTCATAAAGTTCTTTCATGATTGGTTTTAGCTGAATTTTACCCAAGTCAGTTACCCCACCTTCGGCTGGTGTAAACTCTTGCTGATAAGGCAAATAGCCCATGTACGAAATCTTTAATAAGTAAGTGCCACGTTTTACGCCTTTGATTTCAAATTGGCCATCGTTTTCGGTGCGTCCGTAGCTTACCAAAGCAGAGTCTTTGGGCGTAAGCAACATAATAGTAGCCGAAGGGAGAGTAGTACTTGATGAGTCGATGACAATTCCTTTAACCGAAATTCTAGCAGGATTTTGAGCAAATGCAGCTCCATACGCAAGCAGTAATAGGCATAGTATTGCCCAAGTAATAGTAATAGCTTTTTTCATAAAAAGTGTTTTTAATAATTTGGTGGTGGAACTTGTTTTTAATAAGTCGTAATTTTTTTCGAAGTGTTGCACTATTGGTGTCAATAATACATTTCTTCTTTGTGCTAACTTACTTGATTGGCTAAGAAAAGTTACAATCGACTACGTAAATTTTTCGTAAAACTATTGTAAATGCCAATTAAGAAAATAAAAGTGTGCTGAAACGATGAGAAATTGTGATAAAACGCGAGGTTTTCTTAATAACTAATAAGATGTGGTGATATAAATGAATAAAAGAAAAATAAACGAAAACGAGAATTGAATGAAAGTAGTGGCTTTTTCATAAAAGTGTTTGACGGTTATTGTGTATAGGAAAAGTAACTAAGTGTTTAGTTGATAACGAGGCAAAGGTATCAATATTTTAAAAGCAGAATTTTTTTTTAAGAAAATTTAAGAAAATTGAGTGAGTGGTAAAAAACGTAGATATTAATCAAGAAGGTGAATAGTGGTGGGATAAACCCACCGTTTCGGAAATTTTTTTGAGAATCAAGTTTACATCGAGAACATAAAAATGATAAGTAATATGAGGTTTACCAAAGGAATGATACTCATTCTGAAGGCAAAATCATACTTTTGACGAAAATAAGCTATCCAAGAAATAATTTGGCAGATGATAATGACCACCGGCAAGGCCAGCATTGTTATAAAAACTCGCCAAAGGTTGGGATTTTGGCCAGAATCAAAAATCATAGGAGAAGTCATGGCTCCCATAATGGCAGGAACAAGACCTAATAGTAATAGGACATTTAAGATAATAGTGGCTATTTTCATGTTTTTATAGGTTTAGGTAAAATCAAATTTACTCATTTATCACATTCAAACCTATATCCATAAAGGGTTTTATTAAATTTTGGGGTGCATCTGTAACCAAATATTGGATGATATTTATTGGGGCAAACTTCAAATACTTATCTTTTCCGAGTTTACTCGAATCGCACAACAGATATGTTTGCCGAGCATTTGCCGCCATTGCGATCGTTATCTCCGCTTCTTTTTCACTGGCCGCACTTAGGCCATTCTCAGCCGAAATACCATCGACACCCATAAATGCCTTGTCGGCTTGGTAGCGTCTGATATGTTCTACGGCAATTTGTCCATGAATCGCTTGGCGTTTGGAGTCGAGTTCGCCCCCAATCAGATTTATCGAAACTTCGGTGTTTGATAACTCATAAACAACTGGTAAAGAATTGGTTATGACTTTTATTCGTTTGTTTTTGATGAATTGGCACAGCCTAAAAACCGTACTTCCACAATCCATAAAGATTATATCTCCGTCTCGAATTTCTTGTGCGGCCAGTCGGGCAATATAGTCTTTCTGCTCAATGTTGGCAGCAATTTTTTGCTCAAAACTTGCTGGAATATTCGCCAAACTAAGCTTCATTGCACCACCATGTGTGCGAAAAATCAACCCATCAGCAGCCATTTGTGCCAAATCTCTGCGAATCGTGATTTCCGAGGTTTCTACTTTTAAAGCCAATTCTTTCACGTCGGCCTCGCCTTGTTCTTCTACAATTTTTAATATTTTCTGCTTCCTGCTTTGATAACTCATTTCTTTTTATGAATATTTGTTCAAATATAATCAAAATTAATCATAAATAATCATTATGAATCCGAATGTTAAAATTATAGAAGAAAAAGTGCTTTCCAATAATTGGTATGTCTTGAAGAAAATAATATTTGATTACCGCAATCATAAAGGCGAATGGCAAACCCAAGCCCGTGAGGCATACGACCGAGGAAACGGAGCGACGATTTTGCTCTACAATAAAGAAAGTAGAACCGTGGTACTGACCGAACAATTCAGAATGCCCACCTACATAAACGGGAATGAATCGGGAATGTTGATTGAAGCTTGTGCGGGTTTGTTGGATAAAGATAATCCCGAAGATTGTATCCGACGAGAAACTCAAGAAGAAACGGGCTATAGAATCGGCGAAGTAAAAAAAGTTTTTGAAGCGTATATGTCGCCGGGCTCAGTAACCGAAATACTTTATTTTTTTATTGCAGCCTATACAAAAGAAATGAAAGTTAACGAAGGTGGTGGGGCAGAAGACGAACAAGAAAACATTGATGTGCTGGAAATTGATTTTCAGAAAGCACTCGAAATGATAAATACGGGCGAAATAAAAGATGGAAAAACAATAATGTTGCTTCAATATGCCAAAATCAATGATTTGCTTTAGAATTTGGTTAGATGCACTTTAAAAATCCTGAAAAATATTTTTTGAGGCCAATTAAATAGTCTGGCCTAAATGCCTGAAAGACAATAGTTTAGGTGAGAGCTAAAAAAAAGTTTATTTTTTTTCAGAAAATTTGGCATTAGGTTTATGAAAAATTAAAAAGAGTGTTTTATATTTGCACTCCCAAACGGGAATGGAGAGGTGCCTGAGTGGCCGAAAGGAGCAGTTTGCTAAACTGTCGTACGTCTAAAGCGTACCGCGGGTTCGAATCCCGCCCTCTCCGCAAAAAACTTTAAAAAAGTTTTTGTGTAAAAGTTTGAAATACAAAAAATAATTTCTACTTTTGCACTCCCAAACGGAAACAACCTCGCAAGAGAATTCCAAATCGGGAAATACCCGTTCGGGGTGTAGCGTAGCCCGGTATCGCGTCTGCTTTGGGAGCAGAAGGTCGTCAGTTCGAATCTGGCCACCCCGACCAAATAAGTAAAAAGTAGCATTAAAAGCCTCAAAATTGTATGATTTTGAGGCTTTTTTTTTATTTTCAGCTATTTCAAACCATATCATTTCATAATAAATGTGCCCTATTGGGTGCCCTTATTTTTTGATTACATTGGTGCGATGAGGTGGTGTAAGTATTTAATAATCAAATAAGTATGTAATTTTGGAAAATTTGCATAAATATTGTTTATGATTTTTATTGAAAATATAAATAATTATTTATAAAAAAGATTCCCGAATTTTGTGTTCCGAAATTAATAAGTAAGTAAATGCACTTGTATATTGATTTTTGACCTACAATACAAAATCCTTATTTTACATCGAAGATTATGAATTTTAATTTACTCATTGAAAACCTAAGTAATCCTGCTCTATTGTTTTTTGTTTTAGGTATTTTAGCCGTTTACTTAAAAAGCGATTTAGAAATACCACCCAATTCATCAAAATTTATTTCACTTTATCTATTATTTTCTATCGGTTTCAAGGGTGGGCAAGAACTTTCTCATGAGTCGTTTACGAGTGAAATTGTTTGGTCGATGCTGCTTGGTATAGGTATCTCATTAGTGATTCCCTTGTACACTTTTTTTATCCTAAAGCGAAAGCTAAATGTCTATGATTCTGGTGCAATTGCAGCAGCTTTTGGCTCAGTGAGTGCCGTTACTTTCGTAACAGCCTCTTCGTATCTTGAATCTCAACAACTGAACATACACGGCTATATGGTTGCTATCATGGCTTTGATGGAGTCACCAGCAATTATCATTGGTTTGGTCTTGATTTCATTATTTGATAAAGAAAGTTCAGTGAAAAATATAAAATTATCAGAAATACTCAAGCATTCACTTACCAATGGAAGTGTGTTGTTGATACTTGGAAGTTTGGTAATTGGTTTTCTAGCTAATGCAAAACAAGCCGAAGGTATTAAGCCATTTACCAATGATTTATTTAAAGGATTTTTAGCTATTTTCCTTTTGGATATGGGTATTGTAAGTGGAAGAAAGTTGAAGTCATTTTTCTCCTTTGGGATGTTTCCGTTTGCCTTTGCATTGTTTATTCCGCTGATAAATGGTTGTGCCTTTGCAATCTTAAGTTCTGTGGTTACATCCGATGTAACAAATAGGTTTATATTTGCTGTATTGGCGGCCAGTGCTTCGTATATTGCAGTACCGGCAGCAATGAAAATAACAGTGCCTAAGGCTAATCCAGGTTTGTATTTACCAATGGCATTGGCAGTTACATTTCCAATGAATATTACAGTTGGTTTACCTCTCTATTTTTTGATTGTAAACTGGTTTTAATATTAAATGCACTGCGAAATTGATAGCTTCGCAGTGCATTTATTAGTTGATATTTATTGATTTAGGTTTATTTAGCATATTCAGTTGTGAAGTATAATGAATTATCCTTTAAGCCTTCATAAAAGAAAAACACTTCATTGTCAATTTTATTTCTACGGTTTTCGTCAATCATTTGCTTAAGGTAGTCATAGGTAGGTTTGTATGTGCCTACTTTTAGCAACACACCCGGTGCGAGTAATTTTACTTTGTCGGCATTGATTTGAGTATTGATGATTTTGGCTAATTCGGCCTTATAAGCCACAATATCGTATCGATAAATTTGCGGACAAATCATATCTACCCAGCCATTGTTTACCCATGTAGGCCAATCTTGTAAATATTCGGTTTTGGCAAACGGAAAAATACTCGGAGCCATAGAAATGCCAATTTTAGGGTTGATTTTCTTTAGTTCAACGGAAAGCTTCTCCATGAATTTATTGAGTCGATTGGCTCGCCAGTTCACCCAATTTTCTTCTTTATCACTCGATGGACTCGAACCCGTTTCGGCTTTGTATTGGCTGAGTATTTCGGGGTTATACCCACCTTCTACCGCCATAGCTGGCAGGCGATCATCGCCTTGAATACCATCTAAATCTGGATAATTGACTACGGCCTCTTTGAGCAAAGAAAGCATAAAATCTTGTACTTCGGGATTGAGGGCATTGAGCCACTTGAAACCATTTTTTGTTGTGATATTTCCATTTTTATCGAGCGATGCCCATTGAGGTTTAATGCGTAAGATATGCTCGCCAAAGCCACTGTTTTCAGCTGCAAAACCATATTCAAACCACGCATATACTTTGATATTCTTTGCATGAGCTTCGTCGATGATTTCTCTTAGTGGGTCTCGACCAGCTAATGTTTCTTCGATTGGAATCTTGAATAAATCATTCATGATTTTGCTTGGGTAAAGTGTGCGACCCTTATTCCAAGTAACCACAAATATATGATTGATGCCACTTTTTGAACACAAATCTACGGCTTGTTTAATGCCTTCTTTGGTATAAAGGGCTTGGCTCACAACGTTTGTCAGCCAAACACCTTTCACACCCGAAACTGTCTTGGGCTGAGTAGTTGGCGTGGGGCTACTATTTTGTTCTTGTGCTTTACAGCTTTGAATTGCGGTGATTACACCAATAGATAGAATGATTGAGAAAAATCTCTTTACTTTTAGTAGCATAGTTGATGTTGTATTTGCGACAGTCTGAGAATAAAAGAGGCTGTCTAAGAAGAATAACTCACCAAATAATATTCTGCAAAACTACCGAATGTTGTTCACCTCATTCCAACCACATAGGCAGCCCGACCTTATCCTCAAAGGAGAAGGGCTCAAAGTCTCCCTCGGTATTAGATATTACTCCTTTGCCCGATGTTTTTTCAAGAATAGAGACATTGGGCAATGCAGTATTGCTGGCCTTGTCGATAATTTTTCCTGTTACTATCCTTTGCTGGGTTTGTAGGGCAAGCACTACCATTAAGGAAAAAAGGATTGTGAGTAGAGATTTTTGTTTCATAACTTTTTACAAGTAGTTTTTTTTAAATTTCATACATTGATAAGCCTTACATAATTGAATACATTCTTTCTTTTGCTTGCCTGTTTTTTATTAATGTTAGAGAATGTTTTATGGTTTAATTATAGTTTTATACAAACTTATATAAAAATTTTATAAAAGATTATTAAAAAAATAAAATTATTTCTCACATTTGTTCAAACATTCATTGGCTTAGTAGTTATTCTGACAAAAAATCTTGATTTTAGCGTAATGACAGAGCCATTTACCGCAGCCCAGCATCTTTTATATATGAAAAGAAAAGCCCTATTACTTCTTACTTTGTTTTGTGTAGTATCATCGGTGTTCTCGCAGAGTAATTACTCTGCAAGGGTTTTGTTGATTCCTTTAGATGACCGACCACCTTGTTTGCAATTCCCAGTTAAAATGGGTCTTGTGGGTGATGTATCATTAGTTAGCCCACCCCGTGAAACGCTCGGTAGATTCCTCGATTACGGAAAATCAGATGAGATAATTAGATGGATTGACACTCAGAAAATAGACTCATTCGATGCCGCCATTATTTCGATGGATATGCTTGCTTACGGAGGCTTGGTGGCCTCACGAGTTCACGAAACGCCACTTGAAGAGGCACTAAAAAGAGTAGAGATTGTGAAAGCAATTCGGAGAAAGTCTCCAAAGATAAAAATATACGGGTCAAGCGTAATTATGCGTTTAGCTCCAACAGGCGATGGGAAAAATGAAGCATATCGTGAAAAACTTGCCAAGTGGGCAGAGGTTTCACCCGATGAAAATCAAAAATCACTAACTCAAAAACTTGAAACGGAGATTCCGCAAAAAGCACTGGAAAATTATAAAGCAGCACGTGAACGAAACTTGAAAGTAAATCTTTATGCCGCTCAATTAGCCAAGGAAAATGTTTTTGATTATTTGATTTTATCGCAAGATGATGCCAAACCCAAGGGTGTACATATTAAAGACCGTGAGACGCTGACCAAATTTGTAACTAGTAACGGATTAAGTTCCAGAATAGCCATTCAGCCTGGAGCTGATGAAGTTTCGATGTTGCTTTTGGCACGTTCGGTGACAGATAAATACAATTATCGACCAAAAATCAAGGCAGTTTTTTCGTCAGAAACGATGGCAGATAAAGAAATGCCTTTTGAAGACCGACCCTTGCGTAAGACCGTTAGCTTTCATCTAAAGGCGGTTGGAGCGAGAGAAGTAAATGACATGAAAGATGCTGATATTGGCTTTTTTGTATTTACCTCAAGAAAAGAGGAAGGAAGAGCTAAGACCTTTGCAAATGAAATTATTGCGTTTTCTAAGCAGGAAAAAAAAGGAATCATCATCGCTGATATCGACCCCATCGGTGATGTTCAGGGTGGCGATATTCCATTCACGGAAGCATTAAAAGAAGAGAATATTTTCTCAAAAACATATGGTTATGCTTCTTGGAATACAGCTGGAAACGTAATCGGCACAGCCTTGCCACATGGCCTATTGTATGGTGTTTCTAAATCGGTGATTAAACTGCATCCGCAGAAACAGATAGCTACTCGAATGGCCAATGCACAAACTTGGTTTATGATGAATCGCTTGTTGGATGATTACAGCTATCACTCAATTGTGCGACCAATGGCGGCCAAAATGATTCGTGAAAACCAATGGAATGCCTTTCGCTTAACTGACCAACAAACCCAAATAACAGAGCAATTTTGTAAGAAAGAGTTGGAATCAATCGCTATAAAAACAGTAGAAAATTTTTATCCAAAACATATAAAGCATTTAAAAGTGGGGTCGTTGAGTTTTGATTTACCTTGGAATCGTGCGTTTGAGGCAGAAATTGATTGCCAAATCGTAAAAACCAACGAAAATGCACAGCCTAAATAAGCTTTTATTTTTAAATGTACGTCATCACCAAACAATGATAGCACTCGGTTTACTTATCATATTTACTTTTTTTGCAGGCCTAATGTTTTTGCGAAAAATACCCGCTTTATTGGCATTGCCTGCCATGGCAATTTTGATTGCTTTGCTCGCAAAATTACCTATTCCAGCTTTGTTGAATCAGATTATTGCTCAGGGTTCGCTCAAACTTACATCGGTATATGTATCGGTTTTTATGGGAGCAATGATGGGGCGGGTATTGATTCAAACTGGTATTGCCGAAGAAATTATCAAACGAGCGGCTGAGTTTGGGGGCGAAAAACCGCTCATTGTATCGTTTGGTTTAATGGCTGTTACAATCATTTTATTCACGACTTTGCAAGGTTTAGGGGCAATTATCACGGTCGGCTCGTTGGTATTGCCAATCATGATGAGCCTTGGTATTCCTCGGAAACTGGCAGGTACGCTCTTTATTCTGGCTTTTGCAACAGGTTTTATCTTTAATCCGATTTTATTTACTCTCTATCGCCAGTTGTTGGGCTTGACCGAAACCGAGGCATTACCCGCTCAAGTCTCTACTTTTGCATTTATTTTATTGGGTTTAATGCTCATAATGGTGGTGTCTTATGCTCTTATTGCAGCTAAACGCTCAGGCGAAATGCTTTTGATGTCGGCAGTTTCAAAAGATGAATTATTGAAACGAGATAAAAACAAGCAAGTACCGACTCTCGCCTTGCTAACACCCATTGTGCCTTTAGTTTTGTTTTTTGGATTCAATTATTTTGGTCTTAAACTCGACTTTATTGCTGCATTTATTTTGGGTTCTTTGTATGGCATATGCACAACTAACTGGCGAAATGCCATTAAAACCCTTACTTCTTCGGCCATTAAGGGGATTGAAGATGGAGCTCCAGCCGCAATTCTGATGATGGGAATCGGGATGCTACTAAATGCACTCAACCTACCACTTATCAAAACTGCACTCGAACCGCTCATTCTTTCGTTGCCTTTTCAGTCCACGCTGTTTTATATTGCTTTTTTTGGATTGCTCTCACCATTGGCTTTATATCGTGGCCCACTCAATATTTTCGGTATCGGTATTGGCTTATTTACTATCATGTTCGGAACCGCAGTTTTGCCGTCTTTGGCTCTACTGGCAGCCATCATGTGCGTGGTACAAGTACAAAACGTCTGCGATCCAACCAATACACATAGTGTTTGGATAGCCAATTTTGTTGGTGTGCAAGTCGAAGATTTTACCAAAGAAACCCTACTTCCGATGATGCTTGTTTGCTTGACTGGTTTAGTAATTTCAGTGCTAATGTTTTTGTAATTGAGAAAATTGAGCGAAATCGACTAAAATTAGGTAAAATGAAAAGACAAGTAAGAGTTGGTATTGATGTAGGAGGAACCTTCACCGATGTAGTTGTAGTTGACCATCAGTCCCGAGAAGTGATTTCGCAGTTGAAAGTACCCACAACCCATGACTCAGAAGAAGGCGTAGCTGCGGGAATTATCAATGCAATCAATCGGGCGTTAGCTGAGTTGGGTATTTTGCCCAATGAAGTCATTTTTATTGCTCATTCTACCACACAAGCTACAAATGCTCTTTTAGAAGGCGATGTAGCTAAGGTCGGAATTATTGGTTTAGGTAGTGGCTTAGAGGGAATAAAAGCAAAAATTGATACTAAAATACCCACCATCGAATTAGCACCTAATCGTTTTCTGACTATCGAACATACCTTTGTTTCGGGCCAAGGCTTAAAAGAACAAACGGTAATTCGGCAGATAGCAGCTTTCAAAGAAAAGAATGTAGAGGTAATAGTTGGTTCAGAAGCTTTTGGCGTTGATAAACCCCAAAATGAAGAGCTAATAAGTAAAATAGCCGAAGAAATGGGTATGTTTGTTACCTCTGGCCACGAAGTTTCGAGCCTTTACGGTTTACGAACTCGCACCCGAACGGCTGTCATTAATGGTGCCATTTTGCCTAAAATGATTCATACTGCAACCATGACCGATGAGTGCGTAAAGCGTGCAGGTATTACTGCCCCATTAATGATTATGCGGTCGGATGGAGGTGTTATGAGTGTCGAAGAGGTGCATCGCCGACCTATTATGACAATGCTCTCTGGGCCTGCTGCGGGCATTGCAGGAGCTTTGATGCACGAGCGGGTTTCTGATGGTATTTTCATTGAAGTGGGTGGGACAAGTGCCGATATTTCGGTGATTCGTGATGGGCAACCCCAAACCAAAGCTGCCAGGGTAGGTGGGCATCGTACTTACTTAAATACGTTGGATGTACGAACTCTGGCTATTGCTGGGGGAAGTATGATTCGAGAAGCCAATGGGAAAATTGTCGATGTGGGCTCTCGTTCGGCACATATTGCCGGCTTGCATTATGCGTGTTTTCAGAAGCCCGAAATATTTGAAAATGCTAAACTGATACATTTACGACCAACCGAAAAGGATGTTGATGATTATACGGCTATTGAAACTGCCTCGGGTCAACGCTTTTCGCTTACACCCACTTGTGCAGCCAATCTATTAGGAATTGTCCCCGATACTGCTTTTGCTAAGGGAAACAAAGAAGCAGCAAGGTTGGCTTTTAAACCTTTGGCCGATAAAATTGGTAAAACTGTTGAAGATACCGCCCGTGAAATTTTGGAAATATCGTGCAGTAAAGTCGTAAAACAACTCGAAGAATTAATTGTGGAGTACCAATTAGACCGCCAAACCGTTGAGTTGATTGGTGGTGGAGGCGGAGCAGCTTCTTTGGTGCTTTATACGGGTGAATTAATGGGAATTTCGGCAAGATTAGCCAAAAAAGCGGAAGTGATTTCGACAATTGGAGTGGCTTTGGCAATGGTGAGAGATACCATCGAACGAAACATAGTTGAACCAACTCCTGAAGATATTTTATCAATAAGAAAAGAAGCAGCAGAGGCGGTTATTAAAATTGGTGCAGTTCCCGAAACGGTAGAAGTACAGATTGAAGTTGATACACGAAGAAATGTGGTGAAAGCCACAGCCTTTGGCACAACTGAGCTTCGAAAAGAAGATATTGCTGCCAAAATCATCACGCTCGATGATTGTAGGGCTGTGGCATCACGCTCGATGCAATTGCCCGAATCGATAATAAAATTAGCCGCAAAAACAACCTCATTGATGGCTTTTACGGCCGACAAAGAAATAAAATCGTTGTTTGGTTTATTTAAGACTAGACAAAAACTTTTACGAATCATTGATAAAACAGGTGTTGTGAGACTACAAAGAAGCAATGCTTTGGTAGAAGCGACCGATGTAGCAAATGCTCTCAGTTCATTAGAAAATCTTATCAATGATTTGACTGATTTTGGCGACGCTGGAAGAAGTTTGCCCGATATTCACTTATTGGTTGGAGCGAGAATTATCAACTTAGCTGGCCTTGCCGAAGTTGAACAGGCTCTGGCATTGGCAAAAACCGAACTCGAAAATTTACCCCAAGATACACCAATTGTAATTGTAGCTTCGGTGAAATAATTGATAGGTACAGCTAAAGAAGCGTAATAAAATATTGAAGTAAAAATGGAAAAATTACATACAAATCTTTTAATTGTCGGTGGAGGTATTGGTGGGTGTGCTGCTGCAAAAGCAGCCTGCGAAGCTGGTTTAAATGTCATTATGACCGAAGAGTCAGATTGGATTGGTGGACAATTTACCAGTCAAGCTACGCCACCCGACGAACACGGTTGGATTGAAAAATTTGGTTCTACGCAGTCATATCGAAATTTTCGAAATAGTGTTAGAGAATATTATAAAAAACATTATCCACTTACCGAATCGGCTTTACAAAATCTAGTTCTGAACCCTGGCGATGGGTGGGTTTCTCCACTTTGTGCAGAACCGAAAGTATTTTTAGCCGTATTTGAAGAAATGTTGCAACCATTTGTAACAAATGGGCAATTAAAAATTTTACGATATCATACACCAATTCGGGCTGATTTTTCGGAAAATCGAGTAGAAAGTGTTACGGTTGCTCATACCAATACTAAATATGAGTTACTCATTGAAGCTGAGTTTTTTGTTGATGCTACCGAACTCGGAGAAATACTTCCGCTTACCAATACTGAGTACGTAACTGGCTCTGAGAGTCAGGCTGAAACCGAAGAGCCAAATGCTAAAATGCAGGCAAATTCAATTAATTCGCAGGCGTTTTCGATGTGCTTTGCTATGAGCTATCACGAAGGTGAAGAATGGACGATTGAACGACCTAAAAATTATGATTTCTGGCGAAAATTTGTACCAAAACTCACACCTGCTTGGAGCGGAGAGTTGTTGTGTCTGACGGGGTTAAGTCCACGTACGTTAGAGCCTGTACATTATAATTTTGTGCCTAATAATGAGCCCAATAAAGCATTTGCGGGACTCTGGACTTATCGCCGCATTTTACACAAAAAAAACTTTCAAGAAGGGCGTTACGACTCAGATATTACGCTGGTCAATTACCCACAAATTGATTATTTATTGGGCGATTTACTCAGTGCAAATGCCGAAGAAAAAGCTCGAATGATTGCCGAAGCGAAAGAGCAAAGTTTATCTTTTTTATACTATTTACAAACAGAATTGGGCTTTAAAGGCTTGAAAATAAGAGAAGATATTACGGGTACTTCTGATGGTTTGGCCAAAAGTCCGTATATCAGAGAGGCTCGAAGAATAAAAGCAGAATTTACTATCAAAGAGCAGCATGTTTCAGCAAAATATCTACCAAACCAAGTGTTGGCAGTACCATTTGAAGATTCGGTTGGTGTTGGCTTTTATCGCATTGATTTGCACCCAAGTGTTGGCGGCGATAATTACGTAGATGTAGAAAGCTTACCATTTCAGATTCCGTTGGGAGCATTGATTCCGAAGCGAGTCGAAAACCTTTTGCCTGCTTGTAAAAATATCGGAACTACTCATATTACCAATGGGTGTTATCGACTGCATCCAATTGAGTGGAACATCGGTGAAGTAGTGGGCAATTTGGTGGCCTTCTGTTTAGAAAATCAGAAAAAACCAGCCGAAGTCAGAAACAACTCACAACTTCTGACTCAATTTCAGTCTTTAATCGTACAGAAAGGAGTAGAAATTGAGTGGCCAAAAGATTTGATATTGGCCGAAGGCGACCCACATATTCATGCCATGTGAGATAAGAAATGAATACCGAATATTTTCAAATAATGGGTAAAGAATTAGCCGAAGGCATCTTTGAGCAATTTGGCACACGAAGCATTTTGCAGTTGTGCCAGATTGCTCAGATAAACGTTCGTTATGAAAAATGGAATCCTACGACGCTGGGAGAATTTGACCAAAAAAACAACATTATTTGTCTCAATTTGAATGCAAAAGTGCCACTGTATCAGATTCTTGCCCACGAAATAGGACATTATTTTATTCATCAAAAAAATATTCAGTTAAGTCGAGCTGAGGAAGAAATTGTAGCAAGCACTTTTGCTGAATATTTTCAAGAATAAAAGATTGTTATTGAAAAACATTTTCCATCACCAGTGTGTATGCCCCAAGCATGGTGGTTTTATCGGCCAATGTTGAGGTTTTTATTTCGCAATCACCCACAAGTTGAGGCAAGCCGTATAAACTTAATCCTTTAATGACAGGATATTTCATCAGTTCGGCCACATCCGTAAATCGCCCCCCTATGATAATCAGGCCAGGATTCAGCGTTTGAACCAACATAGAAAGAGCTTGCCCTAATCTTTCTCCCATTTCGATTAATAATCCTCTGGCAGTTTGGTCGCTAGTATGCACCAATTGTATGATTTCACGATATTTAAGTTTTTTTGCCGCATTTGCCGGGTCTAAGTCTTGAAATTGTCGCTCAAGAGCATAACCCGAAACAACTGTTTCTAAGCAACCTTTCTTGCCGCAAACACAGAGTTTGTCGTTATCTTCAAAATGAATATGGCCAAATTCTCCTGCAAAGCCAGATTCTCCACTGTGCAAATGACCATTAGAGATGAAGCCAATTCCTAAGCCTCTACTCAAATTTACGTAAATAATATTCGATTTTTCACGAGCGAAACCAAAATTTTGTTCGCCCAAAGTCATTAATCGCGTATCGTTATCAATAAAAACAGGATAACCCCAACGTTCACTCAAAAGCTTGGCAAGTGGAGTTTCAAAATTCAAAAAACTGTAACTAATGCCCTTTTTACCGTCTACTCTGCCAGTTATGCCAATACCCACTCCTAAAATTTTAGTATCAGGAATACCTTTTTTGCTAATCAGATCGGGTACAGTTCGAGCAACAAAATTGAAGGCTTCATCACGATTATTGATGTCGAAATTATCAGTTTCGTACTCGTAAATCAATTCATGATTGAGATTCACAATACTAAATCTGAAAGAATTAATGAGTAATTCTACACCCACAATGTACCCCAATGAAGAGTCAAGACAAAACAACGACGGTGGTCGGCCGCCCGATGACTCCCGCTTGCCCGATTCAACTAATATACCTTGTTCTACCAGTTCATTGATGAGTTTGGTGGTGGTAGGAAGGCTCAAGCCCGAAAAATCCTTAATCTCAGGTATTGTCTTTTCGCCTTCTTGTAATAAATATTGAAGGATTTTTTTTGTTTGGGTTTGTTGATTGTTTCGACCATTTGCTGCATTTAAGGTCTCAATATAAGCTCTCATTCCTTCTTTTTCCAGATTTTAATCGCTTTAAATATATTTTATAAAATTAAATTTTTACTTTTATAAAAAATTTAATAAAGATAATAAAATAATTGCACTATTATCTTCAACTTTGTTTGTCCTGACTTTTTTAAACCAATAATTGGAATATTTTACTAAACTAAGAATAATCTCTGACTGTGAAAAATTTTGAAAAATATAGTAGCCAATATAAGACCGAATTATTAGAAAACATCTTACCTTTTTGGATGAAATTTTCGAAAGATGAAACCCACGGTGGCTACTTTACCTGCCTTACTAAAGAGGGAGAAGTATTTGATACTGACAAGTTTGTTTGGTTACAAGGCCGTGGCGTATGGATGTTTTCGATGTTATATAATAATTTAGAACCTCGTCAAGAATGGCTCGATTATGCCCTACACGGAGCCGATTTCTTACAAAAATATGGTCAAGCAATCGACGGAACTTGGTATTTTTCGCTCACACGTGAAGGCAAACCTTTGGTACAGCCCTACAATATATTCTCTGATTGCTTTGCAACACAGGCGTTCGGTCAGCTCTATAAAGCTACCCAAAAAGCCGAGTATGCAGAGTTGGCTCGTAAAACCTTTTATTCGATTTTAGAACGAAGAAGTAATCCTAAACGTAACTGGTCGAAGGCAGTGAGTGGTACTCGTCCACTAAAGAACTTTGCTTTACCCATGATTTTGTGTAATCTGTCGCTCGAAATAGAACATCTACTACCAGCAGAAGTTGTTGAAAAGCTAATTAGAGCGTGTATTGATGAAGTAATGGAGGTTTTTTATGATGCTAAATCGGGGTTAATTTTAGAAAATGTGACTCCCGAAGGACAATTTTCTGATAGTTTTGAGGGGCGATTATTGAATCCTGGCCATGCCATTGAGGCCATGTGGTTTATCATGGATTTGGGCGAACGGCTAAAAGATGCTTCGCTAATTGAAAAAGCAAAGCAACTTACGTTACGTACACTCGAATACGCATGGGATGAAAAATATGGTGGTATTTTTTATTTCATGGATGTGAAAAATAAACCTGTGCAACAACTCGAATGGGACCAAAAACTTTGGTGGGTGCACATCGAAACAATCATTGCATTGCTCAAAGGGTATTTACACACCGGCGATGAGCGTTGTTGGGAATGGTTCGAGAAAGTTCATGACTGGACTTGGAAGCATTTTCCTGACCACGAATACGGTGAATGGTATGGTTATCTAAGCCGAAACGGAGAGCCGCTACTGACGCTAAAAGGCGGAAAGTGGAAAGGATGTTATCATATTCCAAGAGGGCTGTACCAATCGTGGAAAACTTTAGAAAAAATTTGTCTTGTAGAAACAGTAGAGAAATAGCCCCTTGTTGGATGTAGGAAAAGAAAGTTAAGGGCAGGATGAAAAAATGCATAATTTGAGCGAGGCAATCGAATTCAAAATTTGAAGTAAAGAAAGAGGATTACTAACTTTTGATCCTTTTTCTATTTTACACCTTAATAAATCTCATTTGTTAGGAAGTTGCTAACTTTAACTGTCAGTATCTGACCGCACATTTTAATAACCTACAAAAAAAGCATAGAAAAAATGTATGATTGAATTAATCCTCATGTACATTATCAAAAGAATGTCCAGCGAATCATTGGTCGAACAGAAAGTATGGTAGAAAGTTGACATCAAATATAAGATCATTATCACAAAGATAAGCATCATTTATAGCTATTTCTGAGTGCTGCTCATACAAAGGGTTTAAACAATGAAGTTGTGAAGCACTAATTTATTTGTGACAATTATGTATTATTAAGTGGCTTGTAATCAATTGTTTATGGATTTGGGTTAGAGTCAGGCCACCCTGACAAATTAGGTAATGAATTGTATCAAAAGCTCCAAAGTCGTATGATTTTTGAGCTTCTTTGTTTTTTATAGGATGAAGTGCGTTAGTGCTAATAATGATGACTTTTACATTGCCGTCCAAAATTCTGGTTTAATTGTCAGCCTTCCGACAAATCAATTCTTCAAGCATCGCTACCTTTGTTGCCTAAAAGCTACAAAGGTATGTCTGAATCATTTGCAATATTATTATTAACCGCACTCATTAGTTTTGTTGGCTCGATTCAACCTGGTCCGGTAAACCTTTCGGTTGTGCAAGCTACGCTTTCGCAAAGTTTTAAAGTGGGTGTTTGGGTAGCTGCCAGTGGCACACTTCCCGAAATCATCTATACCTTGATTGCTCTCAAAGGCCAAACTTTCTTAAATAAAAATCCACTTATTTTTGAAGTCTTAGAAATAGCCGTTATTCCATTTTTTCTGATAATTGGCATTCATAGTTTCTACTTTCAATCAAAAACAATCAAAGATTTTAATCTCGCAAAAAGGCGAAGTTATATTTTAGTCGGCTTTGTCAACGGAATGCTCAACCCACAATTATTGCCTTTTTGGGTAGTGGTTTTGGTTTATCTTAATACATATTTCAATTTAAATTCATTTAGTTCGAAACTATCGTTTGTGCTTGGTGCTGCCTTGGGGGCGTTTCTTGTGTTGTTAAATTTTGCCTTTTTAGCAAAGCATTTTCAACACGCATTACTTGTTTTTTTTCATCGCTATTCCATCGAAAAAGTCATTGGCTTGTTTTTTATTTTGATGTCTGTATTTCAAACTTTTAAAATTCTTTTCTGAATTGTCAACCAGCCGACAATTCGTTTTTTATCAATCCACCAACTTTGCGATGTAAATTTTAAATCTCTATCAAAATGAAAAACAAATTTAGTGCGATAATTATTCTGCTCATGATTTTTTCTAAATGTGTTTTTGCACAAGAAAAAGCCATTTTTGTCAAAAACGGAATAGCTATCAGTGGCTATGATGCCGTAGCGTATTTTGCTGAAAGTAAGCCAGTTGAAGGAAAAACAGACTTTAGCTTTGATTGGAAAGATGCCAAATGGTTGTTTAGTTCACAAGCCAATTTAGAAGCTTTCAAAGCCAATCCAACAAAATACGCTCCGCAATACGGAGGCTTTTGTGCATACGGCGTGAGCGAAAACCACAAATCGCCAACCGACCCCAATGCTTGGACGATTGTCGATGACAAACTTTACCTCAATTATAGCAAAAAAGTAAAAGAATTGTGGTCGAAGGATATGCCGAACCGTATTCAGAAAGCTGATGAACTTTGGCCTTCTCTCAATAAATCTAACTAACCTAAAACCATCAATAAAATGAAATTCCGATTTTTAACCATCTGTTTTTTAGTGGGATTCTCCACTCAAATTTTTGCCCAAACGGCCGTTCGAGCCAAACAATTTAACCTTGAAAACGGCTTGGCGATTCAAGGCTACGACCCCGTGGCGTATTTTACACAAAACAAGGCCATTGAAGGGAATAAGCAATTCAGTGCCAATTTTGAAGGTGCAACCTACCGATTTGCCAGTGCAGCCAACAAAGATTTATTTCTGAAAGACCCCAAGAAATACGAGCCTCAATACGGTGGTTGGTGTGCTTATGCGATGGGTGCTACGGGCGAAAAAGTAGAGATCGACCCCGAAACTTTCAAGATTTTGAATGGAAAACTTTATCTTTTTTATCATTCTTGGGCAAATAATACGCTTTTAAAATGGAATAAAGATGAAACCAATCTAAAGTCGAAGGCCGATAAGAGTTGGATGAATATTTTTCACTAATTTAACCCAAAATACAATGAACCTTTCTAAAATAAGCTCTTGGATTTTACGAATCGTTGCCGCTGTGATTCTTTTACAAACACTTTATTTCAAATTTACGGCACACCCTGAGTCGGTTGAGTTGTTTAGCAAACTCGGCGTTGAGCCGTGGGGAAGAGTCGGAACGGGTGTTTTGGAGTTGATTACTGGAGTTTTACTCCTCATTCCTGCCACGGCGTTTATAGGTGGATTTCTCGGAATGGGACTCATGTTTGGAGCAATTGCTTCGCATTTATTTGTCATCGGAATCGAGTCGAAAGGCGATGGTGGTCAGCTTTTTATGTTGGCTATTATAGTATTAATTTGCTCGATTTTCATTCAAGTTATTCACCGAAATGAGGGTAAAAAGCTTTTAAAATTAATTATAAAATAGAAAAAATGGCACCGCAACGCTGACTGTGCAGATAAAACGGATGTGCTAACGCTGATTATCACAGATTTTAAATTAAATTTCTCTTGAAAATAACCATAATATCACCGAATGAAGCTCCCTCTTTCAATCATTAAAATCTTCAATTACGAATACTGGCCTTGGTGGGTTTTCTATCTACCAATGGCTCCGTATTGGCTTTATTTATCAGCTAAAACTCGTTCGCTTACATTTTTCACGGCCGTCAATCCGGGAATCGAGGCGGGCGGTTTTTATGGCGAAAGTAAAATTGACATTCTGAAAAATATCAATCCTCAATATTTGCCCAAAACTGTTTTCATTGATAAAATACAAGATTTTGAAAAAGCTATTAAACAATTAGAAATCAATCAGTTAACTTTCCCTATAATCGCAAAACCCAATATTGGCGAAAGAGGAACGAATGTTGCAAAAATCGAATCTTTGGAGCAATTAAAAGCCTATCATTTGCAAACACCCGAAGATTACATCATTCAAGAATTCATTACGTATCCCATAGAATTTGGCGTACTTTTTAGTCGTTTACCTAATCAATCACGTGGCAAAGTTTCGTCATTGACCATGAAGGAATTTCTAACGATCACAGGCGACGGAAAATCAACGATTCGGGAATTGATTGAGCAATCTACCCGAGCCAGATTTCAGTTAGAGGTTCTAGAAGCAAAATTAGGCGAAGGAATGAATGAAGTTTTACCGAAAGATGAAAAACGACTCCTCGAACCCATCGGGAATCATTGCCGAGGCACAAAATTTGTCAATTCAAATCAACTTATCAACGAAAAATTAGATGAAGTTTTCAGCAAAATTGCCGAAAGTTTTGATGGCTTTTATTACGGTCGTTTCGATATGAAAGTGGCAAGTATAGAAGATTTGTATCGAGGCGAAAACATCAGGATTATGGAACTCAATGGTGTAAGCTCTGACCCAGGGCATATTTATGACCCCAACTACCGACTTTGGCAAGCCTACCGAGATTTAAGTTGGCATTGGAAACGCAGTGCCAAGATTAGCATTCAGAATCAAAAAAACGGTTTTTCACCTTTACCTTTCAGCGAAGTTTGGGCAATTATCAAAAAACATTTTTTGATTGTGTAACCTTTCATGTTTTTTTTGCGTATACTGGAAGTATAAAATACCTAAAAATACTAATGAATCTAGATACAAAATATTGGTACCTGAGAGACCACAAACTTTTCAGTGTACTTTCTTCTTCTGAATTGAAGTCTATCTGTATGATTTCAAATTTTAAAACAGCTAAAAAAGGGGAAATTATTTTGTTTTCGCACGATGAAGACCAAAGGGTTTATTTTCTGAAAAAAGGCACATTGAAAATCGTTGAAATCGACGAAAAGGGCAATGAAATCGTTAAAGATGTCATTCAGAAAGGTGATATTTTTGGAGAATTTACGCTTACAGAATCACAATCAGAAGAATATGCCGTAACTGTATCGGATACTGTTACGTGTTGTAGTTTTAAGATGGATGATTTTGAAAAACTTTTAGAGAAAAACCCTCAATTGGGGCTTTCTTACACGAAATGGATGGGGTTTAGGTTTAAAAGACTTCAAAATCGCTACTCAAATCTGATGTTTAAGGATGTTCGCACACGCTTCAAAAGCTTTTTAGACGAGTGGGCTGCCAAAGAAGGCACGGCGTCGGCCGATGAAGTTGTTCTGACAAACTACCTTACCCATCAAGACATCGCCAGTTTGATTTGTAGCACACGCCAGACGGTTACGCAACTCTTCAATGAGTTCAAAGAAAAAGGTATTTTAGATTACTCTCGCACCGAAATTATTTTGAAAAAAGCTGCGTGAAATTTTCATTAATTTTTTGTTTAGGTCGTCCAGCCGACAATCCAGGTATTAGCTAACGCTGATATTTGTATTATAAAAACAAAAAACTATGAAAACAATCATCGCTCTTATTGCCGCTGTGTGTTTGGCTGGATGTCAGAAAGCTGATATTCTCGACACAAATTCTACTACCAATCCGATGGTCAATAACATGGCCACGCAAACTAATTTTAACCCTGCCGGACAGACACTTGTACTACAGGGAAACTTCGAGAGTGCCGTACATGCCACATCGGGAGTTGTAAAAATCTACGAAGACAAAGACAAAAAACGCACGTTGGTTTTTGAAAATTTCAAGACCGATGCTGGTCCTGATTTAAGGATTTACCTCGCCGAAGACCGTTCGGTAACCAATTTTATTCAGATAACCGATAAAGTACAAAATGGTAATCTTTCCTTGGCAATTCCTGCCAATGCCGATTTCAAAAAACAAAATCACGTACTGATTTGGTGCCGACAATTTTCGGTTTTGTTCGGCTTTGCAACTTTGAAGTGAGGCTTGCATACAAAATCTTATTTACCTCACCCAACGGTTACGACCGACCGTCCTCTCCTACGAGGAGAGGGCTTTTACCCCCTTCTCCATGAGGAGAAGGGATGGGGATGAGGTAACTAACAAACCAATCATTTTTGAAAAAACACTAACATGAAAAAAATACTCATATTTCTATTAATAAGTAGCTCATTATCAGCACAATATCAGTACACCAAAACCCAAAGAAACCTCGATTTTGCTCTTGCTTTTGGCACGGCAGCTTCTCCTTCGGTTTCATATCAAAAACTTTACGGAATCGGTAAATCTGACCGTTTTAAAATTGGTTGGGGTGTGCGTCTGAATACTTTTTTTAGCGGACAAAAAGATTATATCACAGCACCTGCAAGCCTAACTTCGGGCAAACAGAGCATTGTAGCTTTGTTTACCGAAAACATTGCCAGCAACCTCGATACCCTACAACTAACAAAATCGGCTTTGGGTAGTTTAAATGGTAAAGTTGTGCTACAATACAGTTTCCGAAAACTCGATATTGGGTTCAATATTGATGCCGTTGGGTTCTCGTTTGGCAAAAAGCAATCGGGTAAATTTGTAGCAAATGAGTCGAAATCGCTCAATAATTCTACTCAAACCGCCAAACCAACGCCTTTAAATCTATTATTGATTAGCGATAGCGACATTGGAAGTTTGAATTCAGAATTATATTTTCGATATTGGGTCAATGACCGTTTTGCGGTGCGTGCAGGGGCAAGTTTTCAGTTTTTGGAATACACAACCGATAAAGTTTTAACCTTTGAAAACGACCGTTTTCGACACAAAACTTTGCTGCCGTTTGTAGCCATCACTTATTCACCATTTAAAATGATTTACAAAGATGTTCGCTAAATTATCGAAAAGTATTCTTCTGTTGTTTGCCATCGTGCAAGCCACATTGAGCCACGCCCAAAATTGGAAGCCCACGACCGCTGCCGTAACATTCAAGATAAAACACGCATTGGGCTCTACTGCCGATGGTTCGTTCAAAGGTTTTTCGGGAACGGTAGTTTTCGATGCCAATAATCTTGCGGGTTCTGCATTAAAGGCAAGTATTGACACCAAAACCATTGATACAGGTTTGGGGCTTCGTGATAAAACCCTCAAAGGCAGCGATTACTTTGAAGTAGAAAAATACCCGAAAATCTCGATGGTTTCGACCAAAATTGAAAAAGGAACAAAAGAAAACGAATACATCGGTTATTTTAATCTAACGATTAAGAAAACAACAAAAAATGTAAAAATTCCTTTCACTTTTACCCAAAATGGCACAAATGCCCAATTGAAAAGCACTTTTCAGGTTAATAGGATAGAGTATGAGGTTGGAGAAAAAAGTTCGCTTTTGGGCGATGTCGCCACGGTTTCTATCACTTTAAACGTTCAACAATAAAATGACTGTAAACGCCTCTCTCTCAGTTCTTAACCAATTAAATGACCTACTTTCGCAACTAAAACCTACTGAATATTCCCAAAAGCTGTCGGTTTTTAATGGAAGTAGTATCGGGCAACACGTGCGGCACACGGTAGAGTTTTTTCAGTGTTTACTCGAAGGATTCGACACCGGCACGATTGATTACGATGCAAGAAAACGGAATTTCCTCATCGAAACCGACTTGAATTATACGCTCACATTGGTCGAAATGATTCAGCAAAAAATCAAAGGTATCTCTAATACTTATTCGCCAATTCAGCTTAGAGTAAGTTATGGAGATGCTGATTATGAATTGGTTGAAACAAACTTCATGCGTGAATTAGTCTATCTCATCGAACACTCGATTCATCATTTTGCTTTGATTCGGATTGGGATTCAAGAGAATTTCAAGCACGTTGTCATCGAACCAAACTTTGGCGTAGCGTGTTCGACCATAAAATTTAAAGAAAAAATCGCCGTTTGTGAGTATTGATTTGATAAACAATGCTCTTATTTATCCTAAATTTATCAAAAAAAATGTGTGTTCTGACATATATTCCGACCGAAAATAACGGATTTATACTCACCTCAAACCGAGATGAGGCAGTTTCTCGTGAGCCAGCCATTCCACCCCGAAAATATCATCTTCACGGGCAAAACGTTTTCTTTCCGAAAGACCCTAAGGGCGGCGGAACGTGGATAGCAAGTAGTGGAAAAATCACACTGTGTTTGTTAAACGGCGGTGTTGCGAAGCACATTTCGCAACCACCTTATCGGCACAGTAGAGGTAAGATAATCATTGATTTTTTTACTTATAATTGTCTGGAAAACTTTGTGGCCAACTATGATTTTTCGGGAATTGAACCTTTTACGCTCGTTGTCATCAACAGTAATAATGGAGTCAAAATCAACGAATTACGGTGGGATGGTACGCAGATTTTTACGAAGGAAATCGACAAAACAAAACCACAAATTTGGTCGTCGGTGACGCTCTATTCTCCACAAGTTATTGCCATGCGTGAGCAATGGTTTATTGATTTTTTAGAGCAACCCATCAATCCCGAAAACGTACTGAATTTTCACCAAAACGGCGGTAATGGTGATGAACAAAATGCGATTAGAGTAAATAGAAATAATGTACTCAAAACAATCTCAACAACCCAGTTTGTTATCAACAACAAAGCATTCAGTATTTATTATGAAGATTTGTTAGTACAGCGAAAATATAATTTTAGAGTGATTGCATAAATCTAAGTTTCAGCCAATTTCTTTTGTTTGATATTTTTAATAAGTTGCTCATAGTCAGGTATTTGTGGGGACGTTTTATTACTCACGAATCTAGCTTAATCCTTGGTTTACGCTAAGGATTTTTTGTTTTGTAAGCAGCAAATTGCATAAAAAAATGTGATTAAAACACTTTCTTCTGTTCGTTTTCTTGCCATAAATTTTGTATATTTGGTATAATATCACACCATATTTATGCCATCTAAACCTAATAAAAATCTATCTAATTATCCGGACAAACCCTTTGATGAAATTGCTTTGGCTTTTTCTGGCGGAGGTTTTCGGGCTGCTTCATTTGCTTTCGGTACGATGTCGTACCTCAATCATCTGACATTCAAGGGAAAGTCGCTGCTTCAACGTACAAAATTCATGGCTTCGGCTTCGGGTGGTACGATTGCCGTAGCGATGTATTTACTTTCCTTACATCGAAAAGAAGATTTTGAGCAGTTTCGGAAGAATCTTTTGGCGTTTATGGATGGCGAAAAACTGCTGAGCGATGCCGTGCAGATGCTAACTGATGATAAAAACTGGCAGCACGGCACAAAAGAACAAAACTTTATTAATGCTTTTGCCAAGGTCTATGACGAAAAATTATTTCAATTGAAGTGGGAAAATATTTGGGCATTATCAAAAAGCACCCATATCAAAGAAGTTTGTATCAACACAACCGATTTTCAGAGTGGTCATAGTTTTCGTTTTCAAACCACCGAAGAAAATACCAGAAATATTATTGGAAATAGGTATGTGAATATCAAAGATACCAAGGAGGTTCGGCAATTAAGGGTGGGCGATTTATTGGCTGCTTCCTCGTGTTTCCCGATTGGTTTCGAGCCAATGGTTTTCCCCGACGATTTTGCCGAAAATGAAGAAAATAAGAAAAAATTGGCTGAAAACATTATCTTCAAAACTGCCAACAATAAAAATGTAGCAGGAACAGCATTTGGCTTGATGGATGGTGGAATAACCGACAATCAAGGTATAGAAAGTATGATGCTGGCCTATGACCGTAGAAATAACGAAACCGCCCAAAAGAAAGGAGTAAAACCGTTCGACCTAATGATTGTGGCCGATGTATCGAACAGAATTATTGCTCCGTATAATACGAAGGTATCAAAGATAGATTCTGAGATGAGTATCAATGGTTATCATAAAAAAGGAAAGCGATTATTGCCTTTTGGCGTTGGCGTATTGATACTATCTTTAGTTTCTTATTTTAGCTCATCTATCATTGGTTTTTCAAACGAAACTTGGGTTAATCTCTCAAAAGCGTTTGGCTATCTGACTTTCCTTCCGGCCATTGCTCTGATAGTAGGAGGGAGGTACTATAAAAGAAAAATAGCCGAATTGATTGCAAAAATTAAGACCGAAACCAGCGAAACACAAAACCTTAATTGGGATATTTTATCGAAATACGGACATTTCCTAACAACCATTAAAATATCTGTTCTTTCAAAATTATTATACAGCCGAATGTCGTCAACGGCTACAATGGCAAGCGAGGTTTTCTTGAAAAAAATCAGACGTGCTATTTTTGAAGAATTTTATGAATGCAAAGATTATGACTTTCGTCGAGTGTCGAATCTGATTTATACCTTGAGCGAAGGCTATCAAAATTCGGTCGAAAAAGAAGAAGAAAACAAAGCAATGGACGAAGTAAAACTGCTTTTACCAAGTTTAGAAATGATGAAAGTTGCCGAAAACGCTCGTACTACTGGCACAACCTTGTGGTTTTCGAAAAAAGATATTGACCAAAAGCGATTGAGAGATATTATTGCTACTGCTCAATTTACGCTCTGCAATGCCTTACTTTCGTATTTTAAGGAGTTAGAAAAAGAAACAAAGTATAAAGATTTGGCAGAGAAAGAAGAATTATTGCAACTGAAAAAACAAATCCTGACCGACTGGGAAGCATTTAAAGAGAATCCATATTATCTTTATCAAGCTTGATAAATCAAAAAAGCCAATTATGCGGTTTCGCACAATTGGCTTTTTGTATTAACGACTCATAACCAAATTATTTTGGTAAAACAACCGTGTCAATTACGTGAATCACACCATTGCTTTGATTTACGTCAGCGATTGTCACCGTTGATGTTCCACCTTTTTCGTCAGTCAAAACTACACTTTTACCTTTCAAAGATGCTTTCAATGTTCCACCTTGTACGGTTGTCATGGTAGCAGTTCCGTTTCCAGCTTTGATTTTTGCTACGATGTCAGCAGCACTCAATTTTCCTGCTACTACGTGGTAAGTCAAGATTGCTGTTAAAGTTGCTTTGTTTTCTGGTTTTACCAAAGTCTCAACCGTTCCTGCTGGTAATTTACCGAAAGCATCATTGGTTGGAGCAAATACTGTAAATGGGCCTGCACTTTGAAGCGTTTCTACTAAACCCGCTGCTTTTACTGCTGCCACAAGTGTTGTGTGGTCTTTTGAATTTACTGCATTTTCAACAATGTTTTTTGATGGATACATGGCTGCTCCGCCTACCATCACAGTTTTTTCTTTTTGTGCGAATGTACTTAATGAGATAAGTGCTGAAACGAATACTAATGCTAATTTTTTCATTGGATTTTTGTTGCGGAACGCCGCACCGTTTGAATGTTAATTGTTTAAGTTTTACATTTGTTATTTGTTGACTTAACTAACGGAATAAATCAATAGCTGGATTTAAAATTTTTAAAATATTTTACAATCGACTTATTATCAATTAGTTAAATCGTTTTTTTGTGAGCTGAGCCCAAAATGCTTGTTTATCAACTTACCTAATTATAAGGGTTTGTTTAATTTATTTGTTTTGAAATTAAACAAATAAAATTTGGTGTCAGGTTTTGGCCATTTACAATTATGGTTTTGCACGAAGAAAATATTCAAATTTTGTTTACCTTGCAAAGCCATTTTTTTAAAACCAAATCTTGAAAAAACGAACCATGACAGCCGAAAGCAATACACTTACGATTTCAAAAGATACCATGCAATCTACTTTTGAGGGTATATTGTTGAACAACGGATTGAGTGCAACCAAAGCAAAAGTTTGTGCCGAAATCTTTACAATTAATAGCCTTGATGGAATCTATACGCATGGGGTAAATCGTTTTCCGAGATTTATAAAATATCTGAAAGGTGGCTTTGTAAAACCCGATGCCGAACCAAGTTTGGTTTCAAAATTCGGCGGAATTGAGCAATGGGATGGAAACCTCGGCCCCGGCCCATTGAATGCCATTCATGCAACCGAAAGAGCCATGAATTTAGCGGCCGAAAATGGCATTGGCTGTGTAGGTTTAGCCAATACAAACCACTGGATGCGGGGCGGAACCTACGGCTGGCAAGCTGCCAAAGCTGGGTTTATATTTATTGGCTGGACGAACACAATCGCTAACATGCCTGCTTGGGGAGCAACTGATGCAAAACTCGGAAATAATCCTTTAGTGATGGCTTTGCCTTATGAAAACGAAGCGATTGTGTTGGACATGGCTATGTCGCAGTATTCGTTTGGGGCAATGGAATTGGCAGCTATGAAAGGCGAAAAGCTTTCTGTGATTGGAGGTTTTGATACCGAAGGGAACCTGACCGACGACCCCAATGCGATTCTGAAATCTTGGCGATCGATGCCAGTTGGGTATTGGAAAGGAGCGGGGCTTTCGCTCTTGTTAGACATTCTGTCGGCTGTACTTTCGGGTGGCCTTTCAACTCACGAGGTAAGTAAAGAAGAAATCGAATATCGTCTTTCGCAAGTATATATCGCTATTGATATGAAGAAATTAGGTAATCATTCGGCTATTGCGGCAGCCGTAAGGCAAATCATCGACGATTATCATCAATCAAATCCGATTTCGGAGGGTAAAAAGGTAACATTCCCAGGCGAACGAGTATTGAATACGAGAGAAAAAAATACGCTCAATGGAATTCCAGTCTTGAAAAGTGTTTGGGAGGAAATCTTATCGTTGTAAACATCTTCCGTGAAACTCAGTGCGGGCTGCGAACCGTTTTTCCTTGCCTCCGTGGTAAGTAAGTGGTGTAATTAATATTTATTGTATATATAAATGATTGATTATGATGGTGTTATGCTACTGTGGACTTGCCGACTATTGACCGTGGACTATTTGTAAATCAAGTCTTTCTTTTCTTCTTCTTTGCCGAAGGAAAAAGTACATTATTCAAAATAAGACGATACCCCGGCGAGTGCGGAAAAAGATTCAAATCAGTGGGTGTTCTATGAAAACCACGGCGTCCTTCGGGGTCGTGGCCACCGTAAAAAACCCACTGACCAAGTCCCAGTTCACCGTACATGTATCGGTCAGATTCTTTGCTTTCACCCATTACTAAAACACTCGATTTGACAGTTTTTTTATTGAAAGCTGTCGTTTGTCCCATAAACTCACGAATCAAATGCTCATGATTTTGCACGAGCATGGCAGGAATAAAATCCCACTTTGCTGAAAAGTCGAATAAATTGAACCACGTATTATTTTCATCATCGAATCTGCCCGATGAAGCGTTTATATCCGAAAACGACATCGAATTATAGCCGTATCCGTCGCCGTCGTTGAGGTAGAGCGTAAAATCTTCAAAAGCAATAGTCTTACTGAAGTCGAGTTTTTCTTGGGCGTTATTGTCAACATTATCGCCATCGAAGCGGCTACTTACAATATCAACGCCCTCGGCCGAAAGAGCAATGTCGAGAGTTTCAGCTCCCGAACACATCGCAAACAAAAAACCGCCGCCCATGCAATAGGCTTTAATGGTTTTAGCTACATCGAGCTTGAGTGCCGAAATCTTATTGTACTTGAAGCGTTGAGCAATTTCTTCTTGAGCTTTCATATCTTTGTAGCTCATACGCCGCATGTTTCGCCCAAATTGTCCCGTAAAATCTTCGTGGTGTAGGTGAAGCCAGTCGTATTTATTAAGGTCGCCTCGCAAAATTTCTTCATCATAGACTACCTCAAAAGGAATCTCGGCATATTTTAGCACTAACAAAACCGCATCGGTATCTTCAAATGATGATGTGCTTATTTTGGAAGGAGAATAAACCGCAATACGTGCCGCTTTGTGCAGCCGCATTGATTCCATATTTACATCAGGATTAGCAATCTGTTGCTTCAGCGATTGCACATCAGCATCGGAAAGTACTTCAAACGAAACGCCACGAATCAGACATTCTTTTTGCAAGTTTGATGAGTAAGGAGCCAAGAAACTCCCCCCTCGAAAATTCAGTAGCCAGTCTATTTCTATATTGTTTTTAAGGGTTATGTAGGCAATTCCGTAGGCTTTCAGATGATTACTTTGGGTGTCATCCATCGGAATCAGAATGGAGTTCGCAAAACATCGCCCCACAAACAAGAGCAACAACAGAGGTAAGAATCTATTAGACATGGCTCAAGCGTTTAAAGAATTTAGGTAAATATAGACTAAAACTCTCGATAATGTAAATAGAAAAGCAAAATTATTTTACTGATAGTCAGGTTGTTAAACAAAAAAATAGCCTCCGGAAGGTGATTCGTCCGGAGGCTATTTTATGATGGGGTATTTTTATCTTTTAATTAATTCTTGAGCAGCACTTTTGCCCGAAATATACGCACCTTCGATATTACCAATGCCGAAGCCATCACCCGCAAAAATTAGCGGAAATTTGGTGGATTTTGAGACTAAACAATTTTCTGAGTAACGCTCAGCGGCTAAGCTGTATCGCCAGCGATGTACTTGGTAGCTTTCAATCGAGTCGGGAGCGATAAGATTTGGTATTTCAGAAAGTAATTGATGCCCGATTTGAGTTAAATCATCATCGAAGTGTGCCGAGCTAAAAGCAGGCGTGGCATGAATGGTAGCCGAAAAAACCGGCGAAATTCCCTTTTGAAAGTTATCTGCTACCCAAGCGATGTTGCCATTTTTGAGGCTTATTCCTCCTGGGCTTGGAATATTCGTTTGGGCTTTTAAAGTGGCCATCACGGCAATGCATGGGTCGTAATTTATCTCCTTCAAATGCTCAATTTCAGCTGTTGCTATTTCGCTTTTTTGCAGTAGTTCAATGGCTTGTGGAGAAGGAGTTGTACAAATAATGGCATCAGCTTCATAAGTATTACCCGCTTCGGTTATTACTTTGATGTTACCTCCGCTCTCCGAAATATTGACTACTTTTTCGTTGGTGATTACATTAAGTTTTTCGGCCAAAAATTTTGGAATATTGCTCATCCCTTCAGTACCGATTACTCTTGCATGAGAAAACGAAGTATCGCCTTCTTGCAAGTGCCATTCTTTAGCAATATTTTTTTGGATGATAGCTTGGGCAAATGCCTGAAAATCTGGAGTTTTGGTTGAAAAATATTGAGCACCGTGGTCGAAACGGGCTTCACCCGCACGACGAGTGGCCATTCGACCTCCAACACCTCTGCCTTTATCGAGAATCGTCACTTCCCAATTATTTTTGATTAATTCGTGAGCGGCAGTCAGTCCCGACAAGCCTGCACCGATAATAATACAAGTTTTTTTCAATGTAATGCCGTAAGTTTATAGGATAATATACGCTTTATTGAATTAACTATAAACCGACTAAATGGTTTATTTTTTTCTCTGTAACCACCGATTTGCCTTATAGCAGAGCCAAGCTGAGCCTGCTCCAATGGCTGCTCCTGCCAGCACATCGCTCGGGTAATGAACACCTAAGTGTAAGCGTGAATATGCTGCCGCACTTGCCCATGTGTAGGCGGGAATTACCACATACCATTTTCTGAATGTAAGGCTGAGCGAAGTAGC
>NZ_JBMLRC010000105.1:0-10289 GCF_049241225.1 Emticicia sp. | reverse complement strand
TATTGAAAGACTTGTCGAGATTTTGGTTTCGGTTTTGATTGATATTTTTCAGAATATCAATGTCGATATTTTGGGCAAAAGGTTTGAATGAAAATAAAAAAAGTGTGGCGAAAACGACAAGTTTTTTTGTCATGGTTTTAGAGATAAAACAGGTTATTAAGTAGAATGACGAATTTAGATTTACGAATGACGAATATAAAGCATTTATTATCAATTATTTAAGCCTTTTCAGGTTTAAAATGAATTCATTTCTTTACTTAATTTGTATTTGTTGGTTAGAAGCAAAGTTAGAAGCCTGTTTGATAGTTTTTAAATTAGCTTGTTTTGGCTCATTTTTCGGGCGAACTGGAAGTTCGCCCCACAGATAAGTTATTTTATGATAACTCGCTCGTTATCAAGTAAATGCAGGTTTTCTTCGAGGTGCATACTCGATTTTTCGTTATCGAAATCATCTTTGTAGGCTTCTTTTAGTTGTTTACGCTTGATGGCTTCAAGACACCGACGCACATCGTCTTTTGTTTCGAGTTCGAGCATCGGTACTTCGGTTGGTTTGCCGCTATCATCTTTTGCAACCATCGTAAAGTATGAAGTATTGGTGTGTTTTTGTTCGCCCGTTTTTACGTTTTCCGATACAACTCTGATACCAACTACCATTGAGCTACGACCTACGTAATTGACCGATGCGTGCAGCGAAAGCAACTCACCGACTTCGATGGGTTGTAGGAAATTCACACCATCAACGGTTACCGTAACTACATAAGAACCGGCATGTTTTGAAGCACAGGCATATGCCACCTTGTCCATGAGCGAAAGCAAGATTCCTCCGTGAATTTTACCACCAAAATTGGCGTAGGATGGAATCATTAATTCGGTAATTGTAGTACGTGAATAAGAGATAGGTTTAGATTTTTGCATTGAATTAAAATAATAAGAACGGAGTAAAGATAAAGGAGATTTTAAAACAAAACAAAAACGCCACCGCAATCTTGTGCCGTGGCGTTTAAAATAAACCCTAACCCATAAAAATCAATGTTATATAACTCTATTTTATTATTGTACTTTTTTTATATTAATTTTCGCAATCATTGTGCCATAAATTGTTTTTTGTAAAAAAAAACTTTTAAGCGGATACGTTTAATTACCCATGTATTACTACATAATTATCTAAAAAATAATCATTTATTATTACATATGCGATAATTTCGTGCCAAAATTGTTTTTTTCTAATAAAAAAACTTAAAGAATAAATTGTGTAATTTTTGCATTTACCTTTAATGCAGGTTGTTACTTTTGCATTTTTTCAAGATTATTCATTTTGGCTTCAAGAGCTTCAATTTGCTTATTAGCCTTAATCATATACAATGTAAGTTCTTCGATTTTTTCTAATAATTTGGCACTTGTTTGGGTTACATCTAAGCCATTTTTTACCATCTCTTCGGCCGAAGGCACGTTAGGTAAATGGCGGTAGAAATTGATATGCTTCTCTACTTCATGCAGCGACATTAGTCTGTAACCGTTTTCAAAAACGTAGTCGGCCCAACGGTCAGAATTTGCTACCGCAACTCTTACTCTTTCGGTCATGATACCACCTTTTACATACAAGCCAAAATCACCTGGGAATGAGTTGATACCCGTTCCGATTACTACTTTGCCGTTATTCGAATTGTGTAAGCGTCCGTCGGTAATTGTCCAGCCAGCACCTGTGTTATTGCCGCCGCCGGTTACAACGCCATCATTCACCAAAATAACATTACCGTTGTCATCAACCGTTAGAACTTTACCATATCGATTACCAGCTGGTGATGATGCTTTGAGTCTTGAAAACTGAAGACCACTTTGTCCGTCAGCATTTGCCGAAATCAAAATTCCTTGAGTATTGTTATTGAAAATCGCCCCACCCGAATTTGTTTTCCAAAGTTCGATAGGAGGTGTTGTTGTTACGCTTGTTGTAGGTGTATTTACTAAAATTACATTGCCGTTTGCATCAACCGAGAGCACTTTCTGGGTCGTGATAGTCGGTGTATTACTGCTACTCAATCTTGGTAAAGTAAGTGAGTTGATTGATACGCTACCAGTGTTTGTATGACTGATATTATTGCCAGTAACAGTCCATAATGAAGGAGTATTCACTACCGTATTAGCAACTCCAACTGAGTCTCTAACCAAAATCACATTACCGTTTTCATCAACCGATAGTACTTTGCCAGATGGTCTAGAAGCAGGGAATGAAAGCTTTAATTGGTTGAATACCAGTCCACTACGATTAGTCACGGAGCCATTTGTTACTAAATTTCCTGACTCTATATTTATGCCACTTTTTACTGATAAACCGTTATTGATATAGGTCTTACCGAGATTAGAATTGACAATGTCGTTGCCACTGATTGTCCATGGCGATGAAACCGGAATTGATGTAACAGAGCTAACACCAACCGAGTCTCTTACCAAAATTACATTTCCATTTTCATCGACCGAAAGTACTTTTCCATTGCTTTTTCCTGCCGGATTAGATGCTTTTAATTGAACAAACTGTAGGCCACTTCTGTTTTCTACTGCACTGTTTAGCTCGAGAGTTCCAGACTGTAAGCGGAAACCATTTTTCGCCCATAATCCGTTGTTAATATAAACTCCACCAGTATTTTTGTTGGTAATATTATTGCTTGCATCTAAATTCCAGTCAGAAGCAATGGTAGTAATAGTGCTTGGTGGAACATTTGCTAGTATAACATTACCGGTATTATCAACTGTAAGGAATTTCTGAGAAGCTACCGTTACGGTATTATTGCTACTCAACTTAGATAGAATCAAGTTATTATTAATAAACACTGCTCCCGAATTACTATTTGCGATATTATTGCCATTGACGTTCCATACTGTGGCACTCACCGGAATCGTAACTGATGCCGCAACTGAGTCTCTCACTAAAATCAGATTTCCGTTGTCATCAACCGTTAGAACTTTGCCAATTGGACGGAATGCTGTGTTTGAAGCTCTGATGTTTGATAATTGTACAGGACCATTTAAAACTACTCTTCCTGCATTTGTATTCGATAGAGTAGAGCCAGTCAAACCCCAAAAAGATGGGGTTGTTGCTCCTATTGAGTCGCGTGCTAATACAACCAACCCATTATCATCAACGGTCAATACTTTTCCATTTGATCGGGCAGTTGGAGAAATTGTACGAAGACTTTTGAAACGAATATTGCTTAAGATCACATCGCCAGCATTGCTGTTTTCGATAGAACTGCCTTTTAATGACCAATAACTCGGAGCCGATACCGGAATTCCCGAGCCAGTTCCTACCGAATCTTTCACCAAAATCACACGTCCTTTACTGTCAACTGATAATACTTTCAGATTTGATTTTTCGACCGGTGAATTACTATTTAATTGTTTTAACTCTAAACCACTGACATTGGCAAGTTTACTATCGATTGATAATGCACTTTCAGGGTTTTGGGTATTGATACCTACATTTCCTTTCTCAAAATCGCCATATATGAGTGGCGTATCTTGCAGATTATTATCTATGTATAGTTTGTTATCGCCTACTTCGTTTATCCCAGCCTTGTGCCCAATAAATATATTGCCATCCCCTTTAGAGCGTTGGCCAGCTTGTGTTCCAATCCCGATATTTTGTGAGCCAGTAGTATTATTATACAAAGCATTTGCTCCCAAAGCTATATTGTTGCTCCCTGTTTGGCTATTGAGCGATGCTTGATAACCGATAGCAATATTATTTAAACCTAAGTTAGAATCATGCAAAGCATAGGCTCCGATAGCAATCGAATTAAAACCATGACTACGGTAGCCAGCTCTATATCCAAAAAAAGTGTTGCCATAGCGATAGTCAATTAAACCCGAACGATAGTTATTTACCTTCAAAACCAATGACGTCGTATCTAATGTACCAATAAAATTAATATCAGAATTTAAGCCACTATTTCCACCAATATTCCATACGCCCGCTGCAGTAAGACCTGATGCAGAAGTTCCAGGGTTAGAAATAGCAGGCTCAGTGAAAACAGCACCGTCGGTATTGCGAGCGTATAGTCCTTTCCAAGATAAACCATCAAAGAAATAAAAACCACTAAAGAAATCAAGCTGATAGACCATCAAGCCTGTCGCAGGGTTTTTTATATTTGCCCGTTGGGCAAGTGTCATTCTCGGAATTAATAAACCTTTTGAATTAGAGGATAGATCTAATAACGCCGAATTATCGGGCTTAGTTGTTCCTATTCCGACATTTTCGTTTTGAGCCATCGAATTAATAGCACAGAAGAGCAGCAACATGAATGCTCCGGCTCTCAGACGGAGATTCTTGAAAGGTAGAATTATTCCTGACATTTCTTTAAATTTTAATTGTAAGCACGACGCCTACTCAGTGGGTTAAGCGACAATTAGGTAACATTATGCTTTTAAAAGTCTCAAATAGTATGCCAAAAAATAAAAAACACTAATATTTTGTAATCTATTGATAGTCAGTGTGTTGAAAAGTAGTTGTTTTAGGTAAATATAAAAAAAGATATTAAAGATGGAATGTTGAGATAGTTTGAGTAGCTTTAAGACACAAATTGAACAGGCCTATGTGGAAATTTTTGGGTAGCTACAGAAGCAATAAACGTCTTTTTTAAACCCAAAATAGCCCACCGATCGTGTGAAGACTTTAAAAATTACTTAATAATTGAATCGTCTTTCGACCGACAGGAAATATTTTTCGACTAATTTGTAGCGTTGTTTTTAAGTTTTTCAGGATAATATTATGTTTGCTATTTAGTATGTATACAAATGAAATAATACTCTATTGTAAAATAATAATATACAATAAATTCTAAAAAAAATCATAAAAAAGAATTTAATTTTGATTACAAGCCGTTTCACCGAACAATATTGCTAATGAATAATTAGGAAAGTTTGGGAGAAGTAAAGAAAACTAATTACTTTTGTGCCGAATGAAGTATAGGAAAGATAGAGGGTGGTAATAGGCGAAATACTAAAGAAATTTAAGAAAATATTAAGATGAAACGAATAGCAGTTTTTACTTCTGGAGGTGACGCACCCGGCATGAATGCCTGCATTAGAGCCGCAGTTAGAGGAGCATTATACCATGGTTTGGAGGTGTACGGTATCAGGAGAGGATATAATGGAATGATTACGGGGGATATTTTTCAGATGAATTCTCAATCTGTTAGTAATATCGTTCAGCGTGGCGGTACGATGCTCAAGTCGGCGAGAAGCAAAGAATTTATGACTCCCGAAGGCCGTAAAAAAGCCTACGAAAACCTAATGAATGCTGGTATCGAAGGTTTGGTTGCCATCGGCGGAAACGGAACATTTACTGGTGCTGAGGTTTTTTACAATGAATACGAAATTCCAACAGTAGGTTGCCCAGGTACTATTGATAATGACCTTTATGGTACTGACTACACGATCGGTTTCGACACTGCCGTAAATACTTCACTAGAAGCAATTGATAAAATCAGAGATACTGCCGACTCACACGACCGTGTGTTTTTTATCGAAGTAATGGGTCGTGACTCAGGCTATATCGCTATCCAATCAGGTATTGGTGGTGGGGCTGAAATAGTGATGGTACCCGAAACTCATACTCCACTCAAGAAAGTAGTAAGTACACTAAAGGATGGTTTGTCTCGATCAAAATCTTCATCAATCGTGGTGGTTGCGGAAGGTGACGAAGAAGGACACGCGGTTGATATCGCCGAAAAAATCAAAAATCAAGTAGCTGATAAACTCGATATTCGTGTAACAACACTCGGACACATCCAACGTGGAGGTACACCAACTGCCTACGACCGTATTTTGGCGAGCCGTTTAGGTTTGGGAGCGGTAGAAGGATTAATCAAAGGCTACAAAAATGTAATGGCAGGCGTTGTAAACAACGAAATGGTTTATACGCCATTTATTGATACCATCAAGAAACCAAAACCTATTCACGACGATTTGTTGAGAATGGTGCATATATTGAGTATGTAATTTTAATTTACGATTTACGATTTCGGATTTACGATTTAGAGCAGAGCTTATTCGTAATTCATACCTCGTAAATCGTAAATCTTTCAAATCCACCCCATCGCTGTATAAGTACAGTAACCGATTATTTCTCTGAAAATCAGTTGGCTATACGCCAAATAATCTTCTTTTGGTAACATATTGTACCAATAATAATTCCTTTCGTGCGAAAGATAATTTGCCCCAAAGGTATCTACTTTTACACCAACTTTCTCAAAACACGCATTCGCTCTTCGTAAATGAAAACCCGAAGTAATCAATAAATATGATTGATTTTTGAAATGTTTTTTCAGAATCCTCGAGCAATTAAGTGCATTTTCTCGTGTGTTCTGCGAGTGAGCTTCTAAAAATATATTCTCTTTCAAAACTCCGCTGATAATCATATATTTAGTAATTTCTTCAATTTCTTTTTTAGGTGTTTTTCCCAAAACACTTATTTCTCCGCCACTAATCAAAATCTTATTAATTTTCCTCTTTTTGTATAATTCGATTGTTTGAGCTATTCGGTCGGCTGATTTTCCGAGAAAGATATTTTCTTGCGGAAGTTTATCATCGTTAGTTGTGCCTCCCGTCAAAATAATGCCTACATCGTACGTTTTTACGGTCGAAATTGACGTTGGTGGAATTTCCCACCAAAGCAATAATTCGTTGATAAGTATAGGATTTGAGAAAATATACAGAAAAATAAAGGCAACAATGACTAATTTCTTCGATTTGGTACGATTTTTTGTATAAATAGCATAAACTAGCAATAAACATAAAATGCCAATTGGCATAATGATAAATGACAGAAACTTAGAGGCAATATAAAACATTAGAATTCGTTTGGTTATAGAAAAAATCTGATACTTTGGTGTTTTCGTAGATTTATCCAGGAACTAAATTAACAAGCCTTTAACAAAAAACACGCAATTAAGTATTTATCTTTGTGAAATATTATAAAATGAATAAAACCTGTACTAATATGAGAATTAGCCGAGCGGCGTTCCGCTATTTCAAAAGTCTATTATTGATTACCGCACTCATTTTTTCTGCCGAAAGTTTTGCCCAAGATGGTCACTCAATCAAGGTAAGAATGAAGGGTATTACCGAAGGTAAAACTTGTCATTTGGCTCATTTTTTTGGTTACAACCAATACATTAAGGTTGATTCGGCCAAAGTTGAAAATGGTGAGCTTAATTTTAAAGGAAAAGACCCACTCAAAGGTGGTATCTATCTGATTGTGCTTTCTCCATCAAAATACTATGATTTTGCTATAAATGGCAAAGAACAATTCATGGAAATTGAGGGTGACACAACCGATTTTGTGGGTTCAGTGAAATTTAAAGGCTCGAAAGAAAACGAAATTTTATTCGGATACCGTAAATTCTTGCAAGATAAAAGCAAAGAAGCCGAAGCCATGAGTGCAATGGCTAAATTGAAAAACGACCCTGCTTCGCAAGAAATAAATCGTAAGAAAATAGAACAACTGCAAAAAGAAGTAGACACCTACATGAAAAATACGGTGAAAGAAAACGAAGGCACTTTTGCAGCAAAAGTAATTAAGGCAAATATTGACCCCGAATTACCGACAGTATTGCCTAAAAAAGCCAATGGACGTCCAGACTCGACGTATCTATTTAATTACTATAAAGGTCATTTTTTCGATAATCTTGATTTTTCCGACGACCGTTTACTGCGTTCGCCATTTATTCATAGCCGCATAGAGCGATACTTTAAAGATCTGGTTTATCAAACAACCGATTCGGTAAATCGTGATGCAGATAAGGTTTTGAAGCTTGCCAAGAAAAACCAAGAGGTATATCGCTGGACCTTATGGTGGGTAACAAATAAATACGAAAACAACGAAATTGTTGGCCTCGATGGTGTATTTATTCATCTAGCTGAGAGTTATTATTTGAAAGATGCCGATTGGTTGGATTCAACACAACGTGCGAAATTTAAGGAGAGAGTAGATATTTTGAAGCCTTTACAAACTGGTTTGGTGTTTCCGACTTTGATTGTTGCCGATTCTTTAGGTAAAGAATATAACCCAATGCAAAGCAAGACCAAATACACAATCGTGCATTTTTATGACCCAGATTGCGGTCATTGTAAAGAATCGGCTCCAAAATTGATGGAATTTTATACTAAAAATAAAGATAAAGCAACTATCTATAATGTGAGTATAGCGTACGATACCAAAAAGATGAACAATTTTGTGCATGCCTACAAAACACAACCTTTGTTGAATCTTTGGGACTCGAAGGGTAGGTATTATTTCCGTAAGAGTTTTGATGTGTATTCTACACCGACCAACTATATTTTGGATAAAGACAAGAAAATCATCGCTCGACGAATACCCGTTGATAAGTTAGAAGATTTTATTAATTTCTACGAGCGTCAGCAAATGCAGAAAATGAGCGAAAATGCAGGAAAGTAGAAGTAAGAGAATATATACGGAGCGTCCCGAAAGTGTAAATTTTCGGGACGCTCCGTTTTTATGCCAGTTTATTAATTTTATTGGTATAATAAGCCGAAAAACCTAAAATTGCTGCTACAATACCAATAATCACCACAAACATTTCATTACCCGAATTTGAAGTTTGACTTGATTTCACGATTTCGAGTTCGATAAAAAAGAATAATACACTGATACAGACCGAAATTAAATCTAAGAGTTGGCGTCCGAGTTTAGTTCTTTCCTCCAAATTATTATTGCTTACTTTAATCGGCAAGTTTAAGTAACTAAACGGGTTTTTACGAACGCTCGCCATAAAACCAACTAATGCTAAATTAAGAAACGGAATAAAGAAAATCGTATATTTTTCGCCCCAACCGTTGGGTTTTCCGTCAATACCAAAGTGAATCGGAATTGTGGTAGGTAAGTTAGAGAACGAATACGCCGCATAAACTAAATTGACGATGGCAATCAGAATTGCCAACAAGACGAGTGTGTTGTTGTGAGTTTTCATTGTTGTAAGAATTTGAATGTAAAACATCCAGTTCTACGCACGAGGCCCAAGCAGGGTGTGAGAGCTGACTAATGAGACAAATTTCGGCAAGAAAACTGAATTTGTCAATGAGATTCTGATTAATGGGGTTTGGGTTATTTGGTTGGAGTTTTGTGTAAATGAATGGAATAAAGAAATCCCTTTTTTGTTTTGCTTTCTGAGGTTTCATGATTAATTTTATTTCATAAATATTTCACACATGAAATCTACATATTTTTTAATTCCACTTGTTCTTCTAATAGGTGATGTCTTCTCGCAAGGCTATCAAATCAATGGTAAAATCAAAAACTGCGATAATAAATGGGTCTCTTTAATTGATATAGAGAACAGAAATGCAAAATTAGATTCCGTAAAGTGTATCAATAATCAGGTTAGATTTATAGGAGAAGTGGTTGAGCCAAAATTGATTGAAATGAAGATTCAAGGCGGTAAGAGTTTTGCTACGTTTTGGGTTGAAAATAAGAATTATAGTTTCACTACTTCTCAAGATTCTCTCTGGAAAATCAAACTAACTGGCTCGCCATTGAATGATTTATATTATGAATACAATACGAGAGTAGTAATGCCACTTACAATTCAACTGGTAGAGAATTCAATAAAAAGAGAACAGGTTGTTTTACCAGGAGATTCTGTTCAACTAAAAAATATTAGTCGTGAAAACGATTCGTTACAGGTTGTATCGAATTCGCAAAATATAGATTTCATGATAAAAAATAAGAGTAGTTTTATCAGTTTGTATTTTCTGTCACATAATTACAGTCGTTTTGGATTTGCTAAATCCATCGAATTTATTGAGTCAATGAACGATGAAATTAGGAACACACCAACTGCTCAGCGGTTACTTGCGGTCATCAGAAAAATAGCAACTTTAAAAGTAAACGATGCCGCCCCAAACTTTTCTCTCAAAGATATGAATGGAAAAGTAGTTTCATTATCAAGTTTTAGAGGGAAAAAAGTTTTACTAAATTTTTGGGCAAGTTGGTGTGGCCCTTGCAGAAAAGAACATCCTGATTTAATTCGACTTTCGGAGAGATTTCAACCAAAAGGTATGGTATTTATTAGTATTTCAAAAGATGAAAATATCAACAATTGGAAAGAGGCTGTAAAGAAGGATAGACTTTCGTGGTTCCAACTTTTAGATGAAGAAAATGAAAAGGGACTCAGCACAGCAAATAATTATGGTGTATTCGGAATTCCACAAACAATCGTTATTGATGAAAATGGAAAAGTATTGATTATTAGCGATACTTTAGTAGATATTGATGC